>NZ_JAUBVJ010000135.1:0-16291 GCF_036702785.1 Microcoleus sp. AR_TQ3_B6
GAAAATCCTCAAGAAAGAGCATTTATCCGTGGGGTCAATCTAAAATCTAAAATCTAAAATCTAAAATCGATTGACTGGCAAGTTGATTTACTGCTTGCTGCCAGTTTTGAAACCAAAAATATCCCACGATTCCCACCGATGCTGTAATTTGCACTACAAAAGAGACTACCGGGACACTTTGCAGGGGTAATTTTCCCGAAATTCTGACAATACCCGGATTCAAAAGTACGATCGACATCGTGGGCGGTTGAGAAATAAACCTGATTTTTCAATCAGATACTGCCTGAGTCTCCGGTGCCGCATTATATTAAGAAATTTTACAATAATTTTACACGTGGGGGAGACTCCGGGGGGGCTCAAGTCAAACCATGCGATCGAGCGATCGGATCGAACACAAGTTTGATAATATTTAAGATTCACAACAAAATTTGCTATTGTCCGTCCGGGTAAAAACAATGAGCGATCGACCAATTATTCTCGGTATTGTAGGAGACAGCGCAGCGGGCAAAACCACCCTGACGCGGGGAATTGCCCAAGTATTGGGACCAGAAAATGTCACAGTGATTTGCACTGACGACTATCACCGCTACGACAGAAAGCAGCGGGCAGAAATCGGGATTACAGCATTGCATCCCGACTGCAATTACCTCGACATCATGCAGCAGCACCTTAGCCTGCTGCGCACCGGACAAGCAATTCTCAAACCTATCTACAACCACACCACAGGTAGATTCGATCCGCCGGAATACATCAAGCCCAGTAAATTTGTAATAGTTGAAGGTTTGCTGGGTTACGCAACCCGAACAATCCGCGATTCTTACGACGTAAAAGTGTATCTCGCTCCCCCAGAAGAGTTGCGAACTCAGTGGAAAGTTAAGCGCGATGTCATGAAGCGCGGTTATACTGAAGAACAGGTGCTTGCAGAAATAAAAAAACGGGAACCGGACTCTGAAGACTTCATTCGTCCTCAGCGCAAATCTGCCGACGTTGTAGTTAGTTTTTACCCGCCCCAAGCGGAGAATGAAGGCAATTTGAGCGTCCGTTTAGTGCTAAGGCCTACAATTCCTCACCCTGATTTTACTGAGATTTTAGGTCGAGGCAGCGAGAGTTTTCAACCTGCAATTCGCTTGGGGCTCGATCGGGATATGGGCAAACCGGTTGACGTTTTGGAAGTAGACTCCCATGCTACCAGCGAGCAAGTAAACGAACTAGAAATGATTTTGTGCAGCGAGTTGCCGCACCTGCGGGGATTTTGCTCCGCCCAAGGCAACCCGGAAATTGGCAAACTTATCGGCACAACTGGCGAAGTTTTGCAAAGTTACCCGCTAGCTTTGACGCAGTTGCTAGTTGCATATCACATGATGAAAGCAATTCATGTCTATTAGTTAGTTATTAGTTGTTAGTTGTTATTTGTTTATTGGTTATGGGTTATTACTTCCACTCACCATTAGCAATTACTAATTCTTATTAGTAGTAACAAATAACAACTAACTGATGACTAATGACTGATAATTTGAGAGTCGGCAATTTTCCAGATGCCATCCCAATACTCTAAGGTATAGCGAACTAGCTTAGTATTGAAACTGCTACTATCGACTTTGCCATTTCGGTAAACTGTGGCATCTTCGGTGACTTTGACTTCAATAGTGGCTTTGTTCCCAGATGCTGCAAAGCGTTCGACGGATTCAACTTTTTGGACACCGTATCTGTACAGAGAATTGCTGTTTCTCAGATAGTCTATCCCTTTGACTGTATCGGCATACAAAATACCTGTAGTCATTTTAGCCAGCAATTGGCGATCGAATGGAGGAGCAAAGATTGTCTGCTTTGCCTCCAGCCACTTGCTAATTAAATCCGAAGCTTGTCCGAGAGTAATATTCTGAGCTTGACTAATACGATCTTTGCAGTAATTTGTTGCAATCCGTCGTCTGGTACAAGTAATATTTTCCGCTTTCGCGGGCGGAGTCAACCACAAAGGAGTTAAGATAGCGATTAGAATTATCGGTTTCATATCTAAAGTCCTCCATCATGCTAAATAGACGTTATTTAGCCAAAATATAGGTGAGAATTATTAGCCGATTATCTCAACCTATCGTTAGTAGATCGGTAATTTTGTCTACATCATGTACTGGGGTAGTTTCGCAATTTTAATTGTATTATTTTTGTCACGAGTGAGAATAAATGCTGGGTGCTCGCAAAGTCGGGTTAGCAGTGCCTAATTGCTGAAGTGGCATGGAGACTGGCAACTGACTTTGAGGTGCGGGCAGCATTTCGCCTCGGAAGTCGAGGAGGGTGACGAGCAGCAGGTAGGCAACTGCTAAAATTATAGAAATCACCCCAGTGATAATAGCGATAATTTTTGAACGATCCATATTCAGCAAATTTTAAGTGCAGCTAATATTAGTTTAACATTAAAAAGAGCAATTATTACTGAACTTATGCCATAGAATATAATCAGGTGCTACTTATTTCGCTTACGAAAATGGAACCTCTTATAGATGCGCCAACTTCCACCGAGATGCCCGGACCTACCCGAGTAGTGGAAACATTTAATCTGGGCAAGTTCTACCGTACTGGCTTTTGGATGAACCAAAAGATAGAATCGCTCAAAAGTTGCACTCTGAGTGTCGTTGAGGGGGAAACTTTCGGGCTGTTAGGGCAAAATGGAGCGGGGAAAACTACGCTGCTGAAAACTTTGCTGGGTATAGTGCGGCCGACTTCTGGCAGTGCACTGCTGTTGGGGAGGCCTTTGGGCGATCGCACTGTGAAGCAGCGAGTCGGCTATTTACCAGAAAATCCCTATTTTTACGATTATCTCACGGGCTGGGAATTTTTGCAGTTTGCGGCGGGGTTATTTCAAATTTCCCCCTCGATTCAGCGGCAGCGAATTCCGCATTTGCTAGACTTAGTGGGGCTATCTCAATCGGCAGCAATTAAAAAACAGTTGCGCCAGTATTCTAAGGGAATGCTGCAACGGATTGGCATGGCTCAAGCTTTGATTAACAATCCAGATGTGGTATTTTTAGATGAGCCGATGTCGGGTTTAGATCCGATGGGACGCTATCAGATGCGGGAGATAATTTTATCGCTGAAAAGTCAAGGAAAAACAATTTTTTTTAATTCGCATATATTGTCTGATGTGGAGAAGATTTGCGATCGAGTGGCAATTTTGGCCAGAGGTGAGTTAATCTGCATTGGTGCGATCGACGAACTCCTCGGCCAAACGGAAACTTACCGGGTTGAAGGTAGGGGCGGCCACTTGAATATCCTGAAAAAATGGATACCAGATATGGAAGTTGATGATGATGTGTGGTACGGTCATTTGCAGGGCACTCCGAAGGAGTTTATTTCTAGTCTGAGCGCTACGGGAGGGCAGCTAATTGGGATGAATTTGGCTAAGCCTACTTTGGAAGAGTTTTTTATGCAGCAGCTGCAAGAAAGAGGGATTTATTCTAGTGGTTGATGTATCTTAAAAGAGGTAGATTGGGATTGATGGTGGCGCGGGGGCGGGTTTATGAGATTGTGGGTTTTTGGCAATTATTGTCGGTCAACCCGCCCCTACAAAGTTATGTTTTTTACTTCCGTTAACAATGGCAACGGTAGATTTGCACATACTAAGTCTGCACAATTCCACTGCCGCAAATACTCACAAACTTCAGAAATAATCGCATTGGCTGCATCTAAATCTTGTGCTTGAGAAGCATGATAGTGCGCTCTGATTAGCGGCTTAATATCCTCGATTTCTTGCCATTCTGATTTTGGTTTGAGGGGGATGCTGATATAATAGTTATAGGCTTGGCTGTGGGCGGTACGGAGATTTTCAGGATTTTGACTTAGCAGGTACTCGCCCTTTTCTCGCACTAGCGGATGCAACTGATAGGATTTGAGGTGGCGATCGTAATATAGCAATTGTCGGCGTTTAAGCGCCTGAATAATATTTTCTTTAAGTTCATACTTGCTAACTTCTGGCATTTGAACGCTAATTCCAGCAAAAGATAGCGGATATTCTGATGTTTGATAGACAGAAATTCGGCTGAGACAAGTTTGCTCGCCGTCGCCCAGACGGGCTATCATTTGATCGATCGCTCTTTCAATATCTCGAATCAGCAACCAGTCTCTCTGGTGCAGAAAAATCCCGACATTTCCCTGAAACTCGGTATCGTCTCGAATCAAGGCTGCGACGAGTTGTAAGGCTTTGGGATGTCCAGAATAGCGATCGCCCATTTCCGCTAATTCCTCTGGATTTGCAGTCAAATTAAAAGATTGCAATAGGGCAACTGCGCTATCTCGATTCAATCCGTTTAGCTGGATTCCGCGGGTGACAGTTGGCGGCAATTCAGCCAAGCTTTCGCGGCTGGTAAATATAATTTTGCTTTGATGTTCTGTTTCTAATAGTTGTTTGAATAACCAAGCATATTCTGCACAATCATCGGCGAAATAACCAGCGGCTTTGGCCTCTCGTGCTTTCAAAAGTGTGTCGGCGCGATCGAAAACGAGCAAGCAAGGTTTATCTCTGAGAATTTTGAGCAGATTTTCGGTTTTTTTGCCACAGTCATTTTGAGCATTGACGGCTGCGGTAATGTCGCCGTTGCAGAGGGTGAATAGCAGGGAGTCAATGGTGCGATCGCACGGGGGCGCTTTGCCTGTTGCAGATTGCAAGGATTGCCAAGTGGCGCAGGTGAAGGGGGTTTTTTCTGTATGGAGTTGGCGAATTAGTTGGCTGATGAGGGTGGTTTTTCCGATGCCCGGTAATCCGACTATTGAGATGGCGATGGGAACCTCGCAGGGCGGGCACGGGGGCACCGCCCCTACAAGATGGGGTTCAACAATTAGGGTTTTTAAGGTGTCGATTTTTTTGGTGCGCTGTACCCAATTTCTGACGGGGGGTAAGTTTTCTGGGAGGGGGAAAGTGCGATCGTTTTGGTTGTCTTGGGGGATATCTGCGATCGCGGCTGATAGTAATTCTGGTTCTTGAATTTCTCGCGCAACAATGTCTTGCCAGTTTTTCACACCTACAGCTTTGCAAATGTGTATAAAAGTCTCTCGTCTAATTGGTTGCTGCGTCCAAAATCGCTTTAAAGTTGCTTTTGAAGTGAGAGCAGCCTGACACCAGAGCTCATCTGCTTTATTCCATCCGAGATTGCGTCTTACCATGTCAATGATTTTTAGACCTTCTTCGGATGCTCTGAGCAAACCTGCCATTGCTACTCCTCTACGGAAACTCTGCCTTAGTAAATAATGTTACATGATTTGGTGAGCCAAATGAGCCAAATGAGCCAAATGAGCCTTTTATGTTGAGCCAAATTGTGAGCCGTTTAGCCTATACAGATTCAGGATTATGAAGTATTGTGAACTGATGTGTCTGGTTTTCAGCTACGTTTGACGGTGCATCTGGCGGGCGATCGGGGATACAGCTTATTTGCTTTTGGGAGCAATGTAAAGTTTTGTTACAAAAACAGGGCGATCTGCATAAAAAAATTGCATCTGCCCTGAGAGATATATAGGAAGGCTTGCAAGACGGGCTTTGCTGGTTTTTACGCAACTATATTTTTGAGGATCGAAAATCATCATGTTTGAATTGAACAACACCAACCCTAAGGAAAGTTTAACGATTTCTGCCAATCCCGCGATCGCAGGAACTACCTCCAACCCTACTAACATCCTGACTTCTTAAGTAATGCCAACGGTTTATCAAGACCTTCAACGTTTTGCCGCCGATCCCAACTTAAACGAAAAACTTAAGCTGGCTTTCGGCTCTGATTACAATGTTCAAACCGCACAAACAATTGTGGGCAACTGGCTGATTGGCGATTTTAGTACCATTCCACCTATAGAATTAGTGGAGCGTGGGGATATTGCCGGAGCGAATGGTGCATTTGCAGCGGCAACGAATAAGATTTATTTGTCAAAGGATATCTTAACCGGAGAGACCGCCAACACCGCAGCCGTAAAAGACGTTATTCTCGAAGAAATTGGACACTCAATAGATACCCTGGTGAATGCTGTTGATGCACCGGGAGATGAGGGTGAAATTTTTGCCGATGTTGTTCAGGAAAAAACTCTTGGTGCCACGGATTGGGCAAATTTGAAAGCTGAGGATGATAGTACCACAATTAACATTGATGGCAAACAATATCTTGCAGAAATGAACACTTTTGCCATCCAAGGGAGTATTGGTTCTTACTATTATCGCAGCGACAATGCCTCTATGCGTACTGCATTAGGAGCAGCTACCAGTAATGAATTTCAAGTTCCTAATGGATGGCGACAAAACTTTCAAAATGGGGTGATTTTTCACTCAGGTGCCGGTAGCTATACAATACGGGGAAGCGTAGGTAATTATTACTTGAGTTTAGGAGCAGAAAAAAGTCAGCTAGGTTTACCAACCAGTAATGAATTTCAAGTTCCTAATGGATGGCGACAAAACTTTCAAAATGGGGTAATTTTCCACTCAGGTGCTGGTAGCTATACAGTGCGGGGAAGCCTGGGAAATTATTACTTGAATAATTTAGGAGGTGAAAAAAGTCAGCTAGGTTTACCAACCGGTAATGAATTTCAAGTTTCTAATGGATGGCGACAAAATTTTGAGCGGGGTCAAGTTAATTGGTTGCATACTGGGAGCGGAACATTTACACTTAATTCATCGCCAACACCAAATCGGCTCAATCAGCTAGGGAGTAAATCATCTCTCACGATTGATGAAATTCAAGAATACAGAGGGCTTGTTACTCAACGACCCCAATCTGAGCGTGCTGGTTTGTATCGTACTTTGCAATACAAAGTTCCATATTTTAACCAACGCGATAATGCTTCTACCGAACGTGGTAAAAGAATCGGTGACGTAATGTGCAATGTCACTAGCCTCGCAAGCTGCTTAACGGCTCTTGGTATAAAAAATCCAAATCCAAGTAAGCAATTTGAAGATGTGCTAGAAGATAGATTACGAGCCAATCCATCGAGATATCCCAGCTCTGGAGTTTTCAATGCCCGCTACATTTGGGATAATCTTTCTCAACTTGCACGAGATCTTGGCGTTGCTTCCTCTGGAACGCAATATATGCAAGGGTTTTCGTCAACTAATACTACTTTCTTCCAAAATTTTGTAAGGAATAACTGGGAATCGGCACTCCAGCAAGGCAAGACAATAATGGCTGGTGTAAACACCACTCAACCTGGACATATTGTCAAAGTTATTGATATCGATTGGAATCGTGGTGGAATTGTTGTGGATGATCCTTACGGACAAGCACAAAATAGCAGTCTCAACGATTACAAACGATTTAATTACACGGGAACTCTAAATACAACAAGTCGTGGATCTGTTAATACTCAACAGGGTCAAAATGAAAATGGAATTGGAAACGATAACTTCTGGTCTTGGTCATACTGTGCGGAAGTCTTTGGTGATACTTGGTACTTAAGGCTGGGTTAAACCATCTATAGCCCTGGAAGAAGTAATATAGGACTTATGCACTCCGACCAAAGAAACCGGGTTTTTACCGAATCTGTCGGCGACAACGAAGTATTTTCGTAAAAACCCGGTTTCTGGGTCCCATGCGTAAGTCCTAATACAGATAAATCGCCCTTAATCCCTCCCCATCCATCCGCCTTCATCTGCGGTTGCTAAAAAGTGCGATCGCCCTGACGACCAAAAGTGCGAGATCCCTTAATCCCTCCGCGTTCATCCGCCTTTATCTGCAGTAAAAAAAAGTGCGATCGCCCTTCTATTATGCTAAATTTACTGTCTCAAACCATTGACCAAAGACAAGCCGCACTTGATGCCACACATTCAATACCAGTCCGCGATCGCAAGTCCAGAAACTCTCGAAAACTCCTTAACATTGTGGGTAACGAGAGTTGCTTGAAGCGAAGCGGCTGTCCCTGCAATCAAAACATCAATAGGGCCGATGGGAGTACCTTGTTGTTCCAATTGAGCGCGGATTTTGGCAGCAGCAACAGCAGAATCGCGATCGAAAGGAACAAGGTTAACTCGGCTCAAAAGTTGCTGAAGTTGTTGGGTACGTTTTGCAGGCGAAGTAGATTTAGCAATACCCACTTGCAATTCAAATAGGACGATCGCGGAAATGCCAATTTCTTGAGGAGATACATTAGCCATGTTTTGGGCAACTTGTCCTTGTCCTTTGAAATAGTAAATTAATGTATTTGTATCCAAAATGTACATCTAGAAGCTTTCCCGCAAGATGTCTTCCCCCGACTCGGAACGAATCTCTTCCAGAGTAGGAAAGTCTTCTGCCCATGTTCCAGCGAGGGAATAAACTAATTCTGTCCAAGGAGTTAAAGAATCTACTGTGTCGGTGGATTGGTTCTCATTCAGGTACTTGGCACGAATAAACTCAGCAAAAGTGAGAATTTCGCTAGCTTGGTTTTCGGGAAGGGTTTTGACGATCGCGTAAATCTGTTCAATGATAGTCATAATCTGGTGAGAAATAAACAGTCGTTAAATTTTATTTTAGCAATAGCGAGAGCCCTTAATCCCTCCCCATCCATCCACCTTAATCTGCTGTTGCTAAAAAGAGCGAGATCCCTGAGGACCAAAAGTGCGATCGCCCATTGCTACTCTTTTCAAAACTCACTGCGCCAAAACTTCCCTAACCCTGTCCCGAAACAAACGCACAGCCGCCCTTTGTCCGATCGCCTTACTTTGCTCTATAAAAGCCGGAATTTCTGCGATCGGCAAAAACGGAAAAGCTAGACTATTCTCCCTCTGCTCGTAATTACCCTCCACCAATTGATACACCAAAAGACATTGGTTGCGATATCTCCAGATTTCAGGAACTCCCAGAGAAGCATAAATGGAGAACTTATTCACAGAAGAACTCGTGTAATCTGATTGGACAACTAAATCTGGTGCAGGATCGGCGGCTAAATTTATTTCATCTTTATTTCTAACTAAACATTCATTTTGAATGTAAAAACAAGTATCCGGTTCAATAGCACGAGCTAAATCTTCCCGTTCCAGAGTCAACGCACCGAGGCTCATAGCTTCAATTTCTAACTCATCTGCTAAAGCTCCAATAAATAGTTCGAGGATGACTTTAGGTCTTTCATGTTTAGGTAAGGGCATTCTGATTTCTAAAACTCCTTCAGCATAAGCAACTCTCCAGGCTCTACCGTCGCCGACATCAGACATTATCGCTTTAAATGTTAGCCATTTAATCCCTGTCAAAGTAATTAATTTTTCCTCGTTACTTTGTTGAGGAGGAGTCGATGTAGTTGTTAGCATTTCAAGTACGGTTAATTAAGCTTTCACAGATTTTAACACCATCGCCCTTATTCCATCTGCATTCATCCCTGTTCATCCGCCGACCTCTGCGGTTGCTAAAAAGAGCGATCGCCCTTTATCAAAAAAAGTGCGATCGCCCCTTTCAAATCCTACCCAGAAATCACCTCACTCAAAAGATGAGCCTGAGAACCCTCAAGCCGAGGCCCATGAATCTGCACCACCCGAGAAGCCAAGAAATTGCCCCAGCGAGCCGCTTGTACAGAACTCAAACCATTAGTAATTCCAAACAAAACACCCCCCGCAAAAGCATCTCCAGCACCCACAGTATCGATCGCCTTTACCGGAAATCCAGCCACATCAACAATCTGTTTATTCTCCACCACCATGCAGCCTTTATCCCCATTAGTGATAAAAGCCAAATCCGAAATCTCGCTCATTTTCCGAGCGCACTCTTCCAGAGACTCCTCCTTAAAAAAGCTCCGAACTTCATCAGCATTGCAAAAAATTACATCGCAATATTCCGAAACCACCTTGTGAAAATCATCAGCAAATCGATCGACTAAAAAGCCATCCGAAAAAGTAAAAGCCACCTTCACACCCAGACGCTTAGACTGTTCCATCGTCTCAATGCTAGCCTTTCGCGGATCCGGAGCATCCCAAAGATAGCCCTCAACATAACTGTACTTGCAGTGAGCCAGTCGATCGACATCAATATCACTCGCAGCCAGAGTAGTAGAAACCCCCAAATTAGTACACATCGTGCGTTCCGCATCCGGCGTAGTCAGCACAACACAAGTACCCGTGGGCTCGTGCGACGACTCAGCAGGATGCACATTAAAATCAATCCCCGCCGCCAGCAAATCTTGCCGATAAAATTCGCCGTTAGTATCCTTAGCAACCTTCCCCGAATAATACGCTTTACCGCCGCTTTGAGCCAAACCAATCATCGTATTTGCCGCCGAACCGCCCGATCGCATTTGCAGCGAATTGTGCTCTAAATCGTGCAAAATTCCCCCCTGCCTTTCCGAATTCATCAGCGTCATCCCGCCACGACTCAGCCCGTGACCGAGTACAAATTCATCTTCTACCAATGCTAGGATGTCTACAAGGGCATTGCCTACGCCAAACACATCCACGGAACGGGAATCTTGATTGTTTTCTGTCATGAGTGCTTTTTTTTGATACTAATTTTGGACTTGCGCAAAACACCTTTTGTTTGGCTATCGACAGTGTAAGGTGCTCCGCGCGCACCCTACGTTTTATGGTAAGGTGCGCCGTATGCACCCTGCGTTTTATCGAAATGTGCGCGCCGAGCACCCTACGTTATCGATAGGGTAAGGTGCGCACGGAACCCCATACATTTAGATGTTCTGCGTAAGTTTTATAGTAACATTTAGATGTTCTGCGTAAGTTATAACTATATTTGCTTTTATCCCAAATCTAAAATCCCAAATCCCAAATCCCCAATCCCCAATCACAAATCCCCAATCACAAATCCCCAATCACAAATCCCCAATCACAAATCTAAAATCTAAAATCTAAAATCTAAAATCGATATGGCTGATACTTCGGTCCCACCTCTGATTCAGCAAATGTTGCAGCCTGGGTTTTACCCGCACAGGGTGACAGAACCCGTGCACCTCATTCAGACTCACGCTTCCTTTGTTTTGCTGACAGGAGATTATACTTACAAAATCAAGAAACCAGTCAATTTTGGCTTTCTGGACTATTCAACCTTGGCAAAACGGCAGCATTTCTGCACCCAAGAATTGCTGATGAACCAGCGCACTGCACCGGAAATTTATCTAGAAGTTTTGCCCATTATCCAAACAGGCGATTCCTTTCAATTGGGCAGCAACTTACCTGCTATAACTTCTGCGGAAATTGCTGTGGAATACGTGCTGAAAATGCGGGAGTTTCCTCAAGATTCGCTGTTGCTCAGTTTGTTGGAACGCGGACTGTTAACCGAGCAACTTATGGCAGACTTAGGGCGCGAAGTTGCCAACTTTCACAGCCAGGCGATTAGTAATAGCTACATTCGCAGATTTGGCGAAGTCAGTCAGATTCGCACAGCAATAGATAACAATTACCTGATTTCGCAAAAATATATCGGCGGACCGCAGACTCAGACACAATATCAGGAAACTAAAGATTATACAGATGCGTTTTTTGCGAACAACCCAGAGTTATTTAACCAACGGATTGGCAATAATAAAATTTGCGAGTGCCACGGAGATTTGCACTTGCGGAATATAGCATTGTGGCAAGATAAAATATTGCTGTTCGACTGCATTGAATTTAACGAGCCGTTTCGCTTTGTTGATGTCATGTACGATGTCGCTTTTACAGTAATGGATTTGGAATCGAGGGACCGCAGAGACTTAGGCAATGCTTTTCTAAATACTTACATCGAACAAACAGGGGATTGGGAAGGACTGCAACTGTTGCCTCTGTATTTGAGCCGTCAAGCTTATGTTAGAGCGAAAGTAACTTCGTTAATGTTGGACGATCCCGCTATTTCAACTGCCGAAAAAGCAGAGATTTCACAGACTGCCGCTCATTATTATAAACTGGCTTGGCAATACACAAAACCGCGCCCGGGAAAGTTAACTTTGATGTCTGGTTTGTCGGGTTCTGGCAAGAGTACAGCAGCTCGATATTTGGCTCGCCGCACAGGGGCAATTCACATTCGATCCGATGCTGTTCGCAAACATTTAGGCGGAATTCCTTTAAATGAACGTGGGGGGGAAGATTTGTACTCGGATGAAATGACGGCACAGACCTATGGTAGATTGTTAGAGTTGGGGATAATTCTGGCTGACCGAGGTTGGGATGTGATTTTAGATGCCAAGTTCGATCGCCAAAACTTGAGAACCGATGCGATTAATCAGGCTCAATCCCACGGCTTGCCCCTGCAAATTATTTACTGCACGGCACCAATTGAAGTATTGCGAGAACGACTGCAACAGCGCAGGGGCGATATTGCCGACGCGACGGCAGAACTATTGAGTTCGCAGCAAGCAGCTTTTCAACCTTTTACAGAATTAGAGCAAATTTCTGTAAACATTGTAGATACCGCGCAAGACTTAGAGGTACAATTAAACTTGATTTGTAGGGAGTAGTTGCAGAGCGATCGCCCTTGTCAATTTGATTATCTGCTAATATTGTCAATATCTTTCTGTGTTATTACAAACACAACTTACAGCTCATGCCAAAATTTACCGGAGACTCCAAGGGGTTTAACCCCGCGCTGATATGGTTTGTGTTGTTTACAGTTGGGTTTCGCTTAGTAGGATGTTCGCTGCCCCTCAGTCTCGGTCTTGGTGTCATCGGCGGCGTGGCAGCAGGTTTAGTTGTGGCTTGGTGGCACAACGAACTACTACTCAACCCGAATATACGTTCCAAGGATAAAAAGTCGGAGGCTATCCTCAATAAAGAAGTAGTGGAAAGGGAGGGGAAAGTATATAGCAAAACCTCTAGGCGTGAAGCTCCTACATTGTTTAGCTGGTTGTCAGGGCCAGAGGATCGTCGCTAGCACTGAAAATAGTTTTGAGTAGAGAATTTTAAGCTTTAAGTTAAAGAATTCATAATTCACAACTCAATACTAAAAATTAACAACTCCCGACAACCAAATTACTAATTACTAATTACCCATTACGATTGCCGATTACCCATTACCGCTAACTAGCAATTAGAACTACTTGCTGAATGTTTGTATTTCTGTCGAAACTCCTGCCGCTGTTTATTTATCCTCTGGGATTGAGTTGCCTGTTAATGATGGTGGCTTTAATAACACTTTGGAAGCAGCCCAAATGGGCGGCGGCGCCAATAGCTGCGGCTCTAATTATTTTACTGCTCGGAAGTAGCGGATGGGTTTCAAAATCCTTAGTTCGATCGCTCGAATGGCAAAACTTACCAACAGCCGAACTCCCCCAAGCTGAAGCGATTATCGTCTTGGGCGGCGGTGTCAAAGCAGCTTTACCTCCCCGTCCTTGGGTAGAACTAGGGGAAGCGGGCGATCGAATAATCTACGGTTCCCGACTTTACCGGCAAGGCAAAGCTCCCCTGCTCATTCTCAGCGGCGGTAGAGTAGATTGGAAAGGTGGCGGGTCTCCCGAATCGGCAGACATGGCAGAAATTGCCCAAACAATCGGCGTACCCGCATCAGCAATTCTGCAAGACCCCGATTCAAACAACACCTATCAAAATGCCGTCAACGTGCGGAAAATTTTAGATGCTAAAAGCATAAAAGGGCCGGTTTTGCTAGTTACATCGGCGATGCACATGACTCGATCGCTCTTAATTTTCCAGCGTCAGGGAATAAAAGCAATTGCCGCACCAACAGACTTTCAAATAACGCAGCAGGATATCGCAGCATCCCAAAGGAATTGGCAAGCAGCCGCACTAGATTTATTGCCGGACACCTATGAGTTACACCAGTCAACTAAAGCTTTGAAAGAATACATCGGCTTAATCGTTTATCGGCTGCGGGGATGGCTTTAACAGAATTTTAGATTTTAAATGTGGGATTGGGGATTGAACAATTCAAATAGTCTCAACCGTGAAATCACCTCCAAAATCGTAAGATAAATTCCGATTGCATAGGAATAGTCAAATCCCGTCAACAGTCAACAATCACCGATGGATAGTGCAACCGAAATTGATATAATTTATCTGCGTTAATCTGTGTTTATCTGCCCTCATCTGCGGTTAAAAAAAGAGAATTTAGTAACCGCAGATGACAATAGATTGACGCTGATTCACGCTGATTAAGAGAAGAGAGATATGAATAATTCCGATGCTAATAGATTTGATATAAATCCCAAATCCCAAATCCCCCATCCAAAATAGATTCTGTGTGTTAGCTTAAAGTCATTACAGCCAAGATTTGCCCCAGTCGCCCCCAAACAATCATGCTGCCCCACGAGTTGCAAAACATTGCCCCAGAACCGACTCCCGCGGCCGAAATTTTTCAGAGACACCAAATTGTCCGCGAGTTTTACGATGAAATTAAGTACCGTCAAGAACTAGAACTTCATTGCCAGTGGTATTACGCTACAGCCAAGCAGCATCAGCAGGAATTGCAGAAAATGCAGGGAGATTTGAATATCTTCGGTTGGTTCTGCCGCAGACGGTCGAAAAATTAAGGATTAAACAAAAAAGATAGTTTGTAGTAAGGACGAGACTCCCACCGATCGACTAAAAGCCACAGAAAAAACTCAAGTCCTCACTACAAACTCTAAAATGGTTGTATGACCTCCGCCCAAAAACGGCTACTTGCCAAGGACAGGAGGATAGTTCAGCCGAAAATTTTAGACTAAGGTTCAAACTCCCAGATTCATCTGTGGAGTAAATCTAAAATCTCAAATCTCAAATCTCAAATCGACTGACCGGATTTGATATTGTCTTTGGGCTCCGGCTTCAACTTTTGAGAAAGCTAGACTTCCGAAGATATCAATTCGACCTCATCCTCTTTCAGGTGAGCTCGAAATTTTTTGTCAAATTGTACTAGAATCGGCAAATTAGCACTGACAGGTCGGCCGTGCCATTCGTGAACGATCGCCACGACTTCTCCTTCCATACCCTTAAGATCGAATGGTTGACTGCGATTTTGAGGGTGGTGGTAGACAACAACAGAGTTTTTAATGCAAACGCGATCGCCAATTTTCATAGCTTAAAATTTAGTGTTCTTTCTTCAAAGCTCTACAAAGCGTGCAAGTGCAGAACACCTGTACGCTTTGGGGACAGTCTTTTCATCTTCCCACACAAGTAGAGCGAAAACTCATAGGACTTACGCACGGGTGGTCAGAAACCGGGTTTTTACGAAAATCCTGCGCCGCAGTCCGCCTGCAGGGTAAAAAACCCGGTTTCTTCAGTCTCCCTGCGTCCATAACTGACTCAAAGAAAATTAGCGGTTGTCTGTCCCTATAGCAACCGCCACATCGGGCGCGGACATAAATAAGCGATAGACTTTACCGAACTCGTACACCGAGTTGCCGATCCCAGTGGAGGGATTTGGCTGCTTTGGCAAGCGGAGCTTCGGGGATCTGCCCCACGGATACGCCATAGCCCCAATTGGGCGGGCAAATGGCGATGTAGCGGGCATAGCCGCCTAATCCCCCCTGTAATTTGGGATAGCCGATGGTCACTAAGGCTCCTGTTTCGGGCACTCGATCGAGATTGGCCACTCCCTCGGCCTGAGTATAGCCATTTCTGAGCAACCACGCTTCTCCTTCCAGCGTCGGCGTACTATCGGTATGTAGGGGTTCATGGCCGTGAAACAGAATTTTACGTTCTAGATGCAAAAATTTCAGAGCATCCAGCGAAACACCCGGAAATTCTTTGAGGGTTGCCAGTTTAGGATTGGGCCATTCTTTCGACCAATCTGAACGGACAAACACCACCGATCCTTCCGGAATTGTGCCGTGTTGCTGTTCCCAAGTCAGAATATCCGGCACTTGCAGGGAATAATTTGGATCGTCAGCCACCTTCTCCTGAATCGGAATAACCACTAACGGACGGACGGCAAAGGTGGGTGGTAACTCGTCAATTGCAGGATAGTCAGGATTCCAGTGGGCCGGGGGATCTAGTTGGGTACCCAGTTGGTCCGTAGGCAGATCGTAGTCGGTTGCTTCAAAGTTATCGGCAGCATAGGTGTAAGCTTTGCCCGTTTTGGGATCAGTGCTGGCTGAAAATTTAGGCTTTCCAAAACCCGGCATAACAGGGATGGTTGGCGTAATGGTATGGGTGAGGTCTACGTATTTTGCTGATTTGAGTGACTGTTGATAGACTTGCCAGAGTGGGGGGTTAGGAATTGGCCCAGCTATGGCGCTCGACCAAGAAATGATTGCACAAAAGACAATAATAAATCCTAAGAATCTAAATCTTTTCATGACTTTTTCTTCTAGTTATATAGCAACCGCCAAGACGGTTAGGACATTCTTAATCGCTGAAACCATTGCTATTACTGCTTCTTCCTTCTTCCTTCTTCCTTCTTCCTTCTTCCTTCTTCCTTCTTCCTTCTTCCTTCTTCCTTCTTCCTTCTTC
>NZ_JAUBVJ010000136.1:0-15907 GCF_036702785.1 Microcoleus sp. AR_TQ3_B6
TTAATCCCAAAAACCAAGAGATATAATTCCTCGTTACCAGGCTCTGCCCGGTAACGCAGATCCAGAGGCTGGGCCTCATCATTAAGCCATTAACATTAATCCCAAAAATCAAGACATATAATTCCTCGTTACCAGGCTCTGCCCGGTAACGCAGATCCAGAGGCTGGGCCACGTCATTAAGCCATTAACATTAATCCCAAAAACCAAGAGATATAATTCCTCGTTACCAGGCTCTGCCCGGTAACGCAGATCCAGAGGCTGGGCCTCGTCATTAAGCCATTAACATTAATCCCAAAAACCAAGAGATATAATTTAAGCATTAAAACATTTAACCTTTAATAAACTATGTCTGTAGCAACTAAAAACCCAGAAACAAAACTCACAATCACCTGGCCGCTACTACCAGAAGATTTCCAACTACCAGACGACCCCGTGGAAGACGAAAGCCAACCATTATTAGCCGCCGCTTTGCGCCAGCCGCTAACAGCATTTCCAGAATTAATGCAGGATGCCTTAATTGTTTCCAACTTTGCCATTTGTGCCGGCATAAGTTTCCCAGGTTCAAGCAGCGACGAACAGCGTATTATCTGCAAAGCACCAGATTGGATGTACGTAAAACCCGTCAATCCAAAAAATGTCTCGCAAGTCCGCCGCAGTTACACGCCACACACAGAAGGAACCATCCCCCAAATCGTGATGGAATTTCTTTCAGAAACCTATGGAGAAGAATATTCCGTTGAATTTACCTCGCGGGTGGGAAAGTGGTATTTTTACGAGCAAGTAATCAAAGTACCCAGATACGTCATATTCCGAGCCCAAACAGCTCATTTAGAAGTTTACGCTTTAGAATCAGAGCACTACAACTTGCAAAAAGCCGATGAAAACGGACGTTATTGGATACCGGGATTAAACCTATTTTTAGGTATTTGGGAAGGAACGCACGAAGGAAGGACAGGCTGTTGGTTGAGGTGGTGGGATGCAGAAGGCGAGTTGTTGCTGTGGTCCGAAGAACGAGCCGATCGCGAACGACTCCGCGCTGAAAGATTGGCAGAAAAATTGCGTCAAGCGGGAATCGAATTAGATGACGAAGAGTGAAACATGAAACGAAATAGAGTCCTAGTAAGGTGATCCGTGCGGACCTTACTACTATTTGGTATAATCACACTCTTGTGTCGCGGGCATCCTTCCCCCTATTGCCTCAGGTTACAGTCCTATGTTAATTGAACGTCTAGATCCCATAAATTGGGAAAAAAAACCGCGACTGATATCATTGTTTTCAGGTTGCGGCGGCATGGACTTGCCCTTCCACAAAGCGGGGTTTGAAGTAGTTTGGGCGATCGACTCCAATAAATACGCCTGCAAAACATTCAGCAGAAACATTGCTGATGTCATCATCAACGACAGCATAGAAAATATAGACATTGCACAAGTTCCCGAAGCTGACATATGTATAGGAGGATTCCCCTGTCAAGATTTCTCCCTGATTTGGAAGCGGCCCGGACTTGAAGGAACCAGAGGCAATTTATATACATACTTTCTCGATTTTGTCAATAAAAAAAAGCCCAAAGCTTTTGTAGCAGAAAATGTCAAAGGCTTATTAAGTGCAAATAATTATCAAGCAATAAAACAAATAATTTCTGACTTTGAAAGTATAGCACCGGGCTACTTAGTTAAACCTAAACTCTACAACTTTGCTGATTACGGAGTTCCGCAATTTCGCCAAAGAGTGTTATTAGTTGGCATTCGGATGGATACAGGATTTAACTTTGTGCATCCTCAGCCAGAATACGGGCCAAATCGCAAAAAACCTTATCGAACTGCGGGGGAAGCACTCAAAAATGTGGAAGCAGTTCTTGACAATAACAAACATCATAAAATTCAGACCCGCACCGTTGAAATTTTAAATCGAATTCAACCGGGAGGCAATTTTGCTGATATTCCCAAGGATAGCCCGTACTATGTCAAAGGCATGATCAGTCACGTTTATCGGCGAATTCATCCAGATAAACCATCATCGACAATTATTGCGGGTGGAGGTGGCGGGACTTGGGGTTATCATTATTTAGAACCGCGTTCTTTGACAAATCGTGAAAGGGCAAGATTGCAAACATTCCCCGATGATTTTGTTTTTGAAGGTTCTACGACTGAAGTGCGGCGGCAGATTGGCAATGCAGTGCCGCCGGAGGGAATCGCTGCTGTTGTTGAGGCTTTAATTCCGCTATTTAAGGGGGATTATCCGAAAGTTGATTTATATGAAATGAGTCAAAAATTGCAGGGGATGTCAATTCAACAACGATTAAAATGGGCTGAATCCGAGGGATTCGAGCAGAGTTGGCAGTTAATTTGAAATGGGGCGGTAGATATGAAGCTTAAGATTAGCTTTTTCTTGGTTTATGATTAAATCAATAGTCCGGACAGTTTGCGATAGCCAACGGTAAAATGCGGGTTTCAGGTTCCTCAGGAGGTGAAATATTAACGGTAGAATGAGGGTTTACGTCGCTACCCAAAAAACTGTCCGCAGTATTGTTAAATAAAATACATCAGGAGGGAATGTCAATGATAAAGTTTGCTCTAGGTCACTACACCGATTTTAAATTGCCCAGCAACTCAACTATTCCAGAGCAATTACAGCAAACACTTCAGACGGTTTGGGACAGAAAATATGACGATTTATACGAACGAGGTGGAAAGTGCAATGTAGAAGAAGCTTTTGTAGAAGTAATGACAGCCTTTGGAATGCCTAATGATGCAATATCCCATCAGCGATACGTCTATATGGCTTATGGAATAGCATTAGCAGCTAAACCGACCATTAAACATTACTTTCCTGAAGAACACAAAGCTGATCTCGTTGAAGGAATTGTATCTTGTTGGCTGAAGGATGCTTGTGAAATCCCAGAAACTTGGGCAGATACCTTGTTTCCTAATATCAACCAAATTGGAAAATATCAAGCTACTGACGAAGCTTATAATATCTTCTACGGCTTGCTGCAAACACTCAACACGAAAACAGCCTATAATGCCATCTTGGATATTTTGTATGATGCCATTACCGGAGATGCCATTTCTGGTTTTACTGAAGCCCGACGAGATATGTTTAATTGGTGGTTGATCGAGGTGGTTCCTGCTGCCTATTGTTTAAAGCTGCCATCTACTTTATATTCTGGAAAATGGGAATTTCCGCCGCTGAGTCAGTGCGCTTAAGTGATGACAAAAGTAATTAGAAAAGAGTGCGTGTTGCTGATTCTAGTTAACTTAAGGCACCGTGAAACCTTTGAGGGATTCCCTACGGGATAGCTTCGCTTCATGCACTTTTTCCCCATCCCTCAACCCCTTCGACTGCACCAACACCCCAAAACTCCCCAAACCCCTCGGATCGATCAACTGATGCAAAGCCTCCCGGCGCCGCAAAAACGTTGCCAAATCCAATGCTTCCGCATCATTTGCAGACAGAGAAGCAATACGATCGCCCAAACCCAACGCCATCAAAAACAAAGCCTGCTGAGTAAACCCTACCACATCCAAACCGCACAATTCACCCTGCCTTTCCAGCGCCGTAAAATTAACATGAGCCGTTAAATCCTGCCGCCCCACATTAATATAAGGATTATTGTGATATCGGTGCAGATAATAACACTGTAGTGTCCCCTCCCTGCGCCTCGGATTGTAATAGCGGTGCGCCGGATGGCCGTAATCAATAGTTAACAAATATCCCCGCTGCAACTTTTGAGCAACTGTACTCATCCAGTCCAAAGCCGCCAAATTCACCTCACTGCGATAACCATCCCCGTAAACACTCGCCGACAAATCGATGCTTACCAAATCAAAATATTCGGCAATTTGAGGCGTGGAAACTTCGCCACTTACTTCAATAAAATTTATCTCTTCTCGTTCATTTTTTGGATTTTCGGCGGCAACGTAAATCTCCCTAATTTGCCCTGATTCCAGAATGAATTGATGCACGGGCAAAGCATCCACTAACTCGTTAGAAAAGAAACACCCGACTATTGAATTATTAACTATCTCATCCCAATTGCACCACTTGACGCACTTGATATCACCTAACCTTTGGCGTTGTTCCGCTTGAAGTATTGGCGAAATTTCAACAATTATGTATGTTAAAGTTTTAAATAAGTCGGGATGTTGCCGTTGCAGATATTGCAGCACATTTTCGGCGAAAGTTCCCCGCCCAGCGCCCATTTCTACGATCGCGAAATTGAAAGGGCGATCCTCTTCGAGGGCTCCGCTAACGAGAATTTGCCACATTTCCACAAACTGCTCTGCCAAAACCTCCGCAAAATCAGCACTCCAATGAGGCGACGTGATAAAATCGCCTTGTTTGCCGATCGACGGGCGATCGCTATTGTAATAACCGTGGTGCGGATGATATAATGCCAAATTCATATATTCAGCAAAAGTAATACGCTGCTGGGGACTGGCGGCAATTCTTTCGCAGATTAAAGCGCAGAGTTCCGGGTTGCTGTCATTGATATCTGATTGCTTAACTTTCATAATTTATCGAATCAAAATTGATGTTATTTCATTTGTGAAGGAGAGATTTTTTTTTATTAACCGCAGAGGGCGCAGAGAGCACAGAGGAAGAGAGAAGAGAGAAATAAGGTAGATTTTAGCGACGTTAATAGCAATATTAATCGATATCCATCCGCGTTGATCCGCGTTCATCTGCGGTTAAAAAAAATTAACCCGGTTCCCACAAAAAAACCGGGTTAAATTATCAGATAAAAACCGACCCAACCTACCTATCAACCGAGCCCATAATAATGTCGATACTCCCCAAAATCGCCACCAAATCGGCAATCTTCACGCCCCGAACAATGTGAGGCAAAATCTGCAAATTATTAAAATCCCCAGTCCGAATCTTCCAGCGCCAAGGGAACACATTATCATCCCCGATAATATAAATCCCCAACTCACCCTTGCCGCTTTCAACGCGGACATAATGTTCGCCCTTGGGAATCTTAAAAGTCGGCGCTACTTTTTTGCCAATAAACTGATAGTCAAAACCGTTCCATTCAGATTTTGGCCCGCTTTCGAGTCGCTTCGCTTCCAAATTCTCGTAAGACCCACCGGGGATTCCTTTCAAGGCTTGATAGAGAATCTTAACCGACTCGCGCATCTCCCGAACCCGCACCAAATACCGGGCCAAACAATCGCCAGCAGCTTCGGTACAAACTTCCCAGTCGAAGTCATCGTAACATTCGTAATGGTCAACTTTCCGCAAATCCCACTTAACGCCGGAAGCGCGCAACATGGGGCCGGAAAGTCCCCAGTTAATCGCTTCTTCGCGAGAAATAGTACCCAGGCCTTCAATCCGGCGCCGGAAGATTGGATTGTTGGTAATTAAACGTTCGTACTCGTCAATTTTGGGAACGAAATAATCGCAGAAATCGTGGCACTTATCTACCCAACCGTAGGGTAAATCTGCGGCAACTCCGCCAATGCGGAAATAGTTATTATTCACCATGCGATAACCTGTAGCGGCTTCCCACAAGTCGAGAATTGGTTCGCGATCGCGCATAGTATAGAAAAAAGGAGTTTGCGCCCCCACGTCCGCCAAAAACGGTCCCAACCACAACAAATGGTTAGCAATCCGGTTCAACTCCAGCATGATTACCCGAATGTAACTCGCCCGTTTGGGGACAGCAATATTCGCCAACTTTTCCGGCGCATTTACTGTCACCGCTTCGTTAAACATCCCCTCTGCATAGTCCCAGCGGCTCACGTAGGGCACGTACATCACGTTGGTGCGATTTTCGGCGATTTTTTCCATCCCGCGGTGCAGATAGCCCAAAACAGGCTCGCAGTCAACTACGTCTTCCCCGTCTAGGGTGACGATTAGCCGGAGTACCCCGTGCATGGATGGGTGGTGCGGCCCCATGTTGAGCACCATCGGTTCGGTTCTAGTCTCAATTCTTGACATAATTAAATGAATTAATGATTACTAGCTATTGTTCATTTTGGTTTGGCTTTTATGATTATGAAGGATATCGAGCTCTCTGAGAAGGAGACCCTTGGATCGGATGTCAGTCTTGACACCTATCACGTTCCAGTTTTGGGAAGCGAGTTAATTGCGGGTTTGGCTGTGCGTCCAGGCGGCCGCTATTTGGACGCCACGCTTGGGGGCGGCGGACACACGAGTTTGATTTTAGCGGCGGCGGCCGATGTTACAGTAATGGCGATCGACCGCGACGAACAAGCCCTCCGTTTTTGCCAAACCCGATTTGCCAACTCCCCCGTTGAGTTTTGGCACGGCAACTTTGCGGAATACAAGTCCCCAGATGCCGAATTTGATGGTATCATAGCAGACTTGGGCGTCAGCTCGGCTCAGTTCGATACACCGGAACGAGGATTTAGTTTTCGCCACCCAGCTCAACTAGATATGCGTATGAACCAGCAGCAATCTTTGACCGCAGAAGAGATTATCAACCACTGGGAAGAAGTTAAACTAGCAGATATTATTTACAAATATGGCGAGGAGCGACTGTCGCGGCGCATCGCGAGGCGGATTGTGCAAAGCCGTCCTTTTCAAACTACAACAGAACTCGCTGGGGCGATCGCCCAAGCCTTCGGACCCAAGCAGCGCAACGGCAGAATCCATCCGGCCACCCGCACTTTCCAAGCTTTAAGGATAGCCGTCAACTCCGAACTAGCTTCTTTAGAAACTTTCCTAAACCTTGCCCCAAGGTGGTTAAAACCCGGTGGGAGAATCGGAATCATTACATTTCACAGCCTCGAAGACCGACCCGTCAAGCACCAACTCAGAGGAACACCCAGTTTACAGGTACTGACAAAAAAGCCGATCGTGCCGCAATCCGAAGAAGTAGCTAGAAATCCCCGCTCTCGTTCTGCTAAGCTCAGACTGGCAGAAAGATTAGCTTGATTCGGCAGTAGTAATATGCTTGCTGCACAAAGTTCAGAGATTAGGGGGACTTGAATGCAGCAATAAGCGTGCGATTCGGCACAGGTTTAGGGAATAGCGCCAACAACCGACCGCTAACCCTCAGGGTATAGTGGGGCTGGAAATTCAGCCGATTTTGACCACACTCAGGTAGCAATACCGGGGTTAGTAGTAAGTGTTAAAATTCACACCGAGGACATTATGCAGCCCGTTAATAACTCTGCAATCAGAGCATTAATTAGTCATTTGGGAGGCTGGTGTGTTTAGAAAAGTACCGACTGCAAACACGGTCGTTACTCCTATCAAAGCGCGAAAGCTGACTGGGGAATTTTCCCTATTGAAGCGGCCTACCGAGGCGGGTTACAGTATCGAAAGCCTCTCATCTGTTGTGCGAACAGATGGTGCGAAAGGAATGCTCACCTTGAGGTGAAACGGGTTTCTTTAACTCAACTTGACGTAACTGATATGTTGCATATATCCAGCCCCCCTTTTCCTCCCGCCACCTTGCTGAATACAGCTAGGGTGGGGGTTTTCAAGGGGGAAGAAAGATGAGTCGGGGAGATGGAAGCAAGCTGAAACTGATGGTAGTCGATGACGAACCCGACAACTTGGATTTATTGTACCGGACGTTTCGACGCGACTTTCAAGTTTACAAAGCAGATAGCGCCCTCAGCGCCCTGGAAGTTCTAGACGAACAGGGCGAGATGGCGGTGATTATATCTGACCAGCGGATGCCAGAAATGAATGGCACCGAGTTTTTGGGGAAAACAGTCGAGCGATTTCCCGATACGATTCGGATTCTGCTAACGGGATACACAGATGTTGAAGATTTGGTCGAGGCTATCAACTCAGGTCAAGTCTTCAAATACATCACCAAACCGTGGAATCCAGAAGAACTCAAATTGGTGATCAATCAAGCCTCAGAAACTTACAAATACTACAAGCAGCGCAGCGTTGCATTGCGCCGCGCTTTGCGCAAAGAATCTCTGTTCAATGAGGTAATGAGCGTGATTCGCGGGTCGCTAGATTACTCTAGTATGGTACAAACTATTGTTCAAACCGTAGGTCAAACTTTTGAAGCCAACTATTGTATGCTGCGGCCGGTAGAGACCGATAGACTATTGCCGAGTACCTTCCCCTACCAAGCCCAAACCGACGAGACCATTCACTTTTCTTTTGATGAAAATTTGCTGGTTCAAGCCGTAGCCAGCCGCCAAACTCAAGTGAACCCAAACAGTGGGGGGGACGGTAAATCGGTTGAGATTGCCGTCCCCCTGACTTACCAGCAAGAATTGCTGGCGGTACTGGCTTTGTGCCAGATTGGCGGCACTAACCCTTGGTCGGCAGAAGATATAGAGTTAATAGAAGGTGTAGCAGCTCAAGCTGCTCTGGCCCTGTCTCAAGCTAAGCTATACCAGCGCACTCTGGATTTAGCCAAGCAGATGCAAAACGAGTTGGAAGTGGCTCGCCAAATCCAAACAAATTTGTTGCGCCAAAGTTGGCCGGATTTTGAAACAGTCAGGGTGCAAGCTTGCTGCTATCCCGCGCGGGAAGTGGGCGGCGACTTTTTTGAAGTTTACGTCCACTCCCAAGGGGATATTTGGATAGCGGTGGGAGATGTTTCCGGTAAGGGAGTTCCGGCTGCTCTATTTATGGCCAGCGCGATTTCGGTGATGCGGCGGGAACTTTCCCAAGAAGTTTCTCCCGAACCCGACCAAGTTATGCACAATATGAATAGCAGTATGTCTGACGACCTGATCGGCAACAACCATTTTATTACAATGGTTGTTGCTCGTTACACTCCGTCAACGGGACATCTTGCCTTTGCTAATGCTGGTCACATTTACCCGATTGTTTGGTCGCACTCGGAGGTGAAAGCTCAAGCCGCTAGCGGTAAAACGCCAGCCGAGCCGAATTTCCTGAAAGCTCGTGGCATTCCCTTGGGGATACTACCAGTTTGGAAAGGCAAAGCAGGTACGATCGAATTAAAGTCAGGAGATGTATTTCTGCTCACGAGTGACGGGATTACTGAAGCTAGCGTGACCACGGAAGCGGTCCCTGGGGGTGAACAAACCCGTTCTATGCTACAACAAGAAGGGCTTTGGCAACTCTTGATTCAGGAACCTGGTTCCTTCAACTTGGACAATTTGTTGGCTCACATCCGAGCTGACAATCCCGTTCAGGAAGACGACCAAACCATACTCTCTCTGGAGGTTCTCTGAATCTGTCAGCGACTCCCGGCCCAGAGTCGGGGGTGAGAGCCGAAAAAACAGAAGCCCTACTTGTTGACGGCCCACAGAGTAGTCCCGCAAAGGACTGCGTTATAGTCAACAGTAAAAAACCTAGCCCGCGAGCGCGCGCAGCTAGTTTCCAGCTATCGCTTTCCTGGGGGATTAAACACCTTTAAAGGTTTAAAGTAGAAGGCATTCGTCAGAAAAAACCAACGCTTAAAAGCCAGGGATTGAAACAAAGATTTTTTATACTTCGCTGCTTGCAGTCTCGGTATAATTATCACTTGTTAATGGGCTGTAAACCCATAACTAAAGTTTTCAACAATACTCTTAACTTGTGCCTTCTACCGAATGACGAATGCCTGATTTTTCAACAGAAAAGGCTAGTATCCCCCGAGTAGCGACAAGTATTGAGGCCGAATCAATTCGGCGCGTCGTGTTTTATACCTGGTGTCAATACACAGGGTTTTCAAACTTACGGGATTTTTTTATGAATACTGAGCTTCATGTGCCAAGCGACTTGCGGTTTTTAACAATTGTTGAAAATTGGTTGCTGAGCAGTTTGGAAGTAGAGCTAGGAGAGCACGTCGATTGGCCGCGTCAGTCGAATCGTTTGCGCTTGGTGTTAGCAGAAGCCTATTCTAACGTGATCCGCCATGCTCACAAAGATCAACCCAATTTGCCCGTGTTAATTCGCTTGAATTTAAAAAATAGGGATATTGGTTTAGAAATTTGGGATTACGGTAAAGGTTACGAAATGGATACTTACAATCCACCGAGACCGGAAGCTAAACAGGAAAGCGGCTACGGCTGGCTGATTATGAGCAGACTTATGGATCGGGTGGACTACACTTTGCAAATAGACGGTCGCAACTGTCTGAAGTTGGAAGCAAGTTTGCCGGAAAAATCTTAATTAGTCATTAGTCCTGAGTCATTGACAATGCACTTTTTGACTCGCTTTGGCTGTCTGTCGCACAGTGCGGTGACAGCCACTTTTTCGTGCAGTATCGTCCCTCTCGCTTGAGACTGTAAGATTGTAGGGGTACAGACCCGATCGCGCAAATACCGCATAAACTGTGTTTTTATACCGTTACTGGCACTTAACGAGAGATTTGGATAATAAAAGCCGGTTTCTGCCTCATTCTTCCTCTAAAAAGCCACTCAACCTGTCCATCGCATGACTTTAGCCATTACGTGCGATAGACAGGTCAAACCCAAATAGGCAATTTAAATCTCAAACAGCTTATTAAACCTCACAGTTCTTCTGCGACCGCAGATTTAGCAATTCTTGGGGAGAAGCTAACAGTTTGACGGTGACAGAAAGGATTTTCTGGTTAGAATTGAGCAAGAACAGCCATGCGACATTAATACCAAAGGCGGAAGTTTGCACCCGGCCGCTGACCTGAACTTCTACAGTGCCATCTTCTAAAATTTGGCTGACACCTTGCTGGGGTTCGAGCTGCATTCCTCGCGCTTCTGTTTTTAGATAAGTAGCGATCGAGATGCTGCCGATAATTGGAGATTCAAACGGCGCGTGCAGAACCCCCTCATCAGCAAATAGATTAGCCGTAGCGTCAAAATCACCCGCGTTTAAAGTTTCAAAATATCGCAGTACCGTTGGCTTTGTGATGCCGGCAATCTTTATAGAGCTAGTTATAATAGGTCGAGTTGTTGCGGTCATAAAACAAATGATTTAAGCTGAATGAGTATACTTTAATCATTCTCTTTGTCGCAGCAAATCCCTCAAAAGATATAAGTAGGGTCGGGAAAATAATTCTCCGAAAAAAGGAGGAACCCGAGAGCGTCGAGCGCAGCTTTAAGAGCGATCGACCCAAATCAATAGTAATTTCAAAAAAAATGCAACTGTCGGGAAGCCAAAACCCCTCGCAGTCATCAGTCATTCCCCATTCTTCAATTCTTTAATCTTTAATGCTATAAACCCAGACACCGGCAGGTGTCTGGGTTTCTGGGCAAGTCTGTTTGACAGACCGAACCGGAATATTCTATTTGCGCATCAAATTGAGCAATTCCTTAGGAGATGCCAACAAGTCGATCGCCACAAAGAAAATTTGACCTTGGGGATCGAGCAAAAACCGCCACGCGATGTTCATTCCCACATTCGATCCGAACCAGGGAGTTTCGACTTTGCCGGTGACTTTCACTTGGCGGTAACCATCTTCTGCGGGTTCCGATACGCCTCGCTCGGGCATCATTTTCAGTCCGATGCACTCTTCCCGCATATAGTTGAGGATAGCTTCGCGACCGACGATCGGCTTTTGGAAAGGCGGTTGCAGGGCGCCTTCTTCAGCAAATAAACCGACGGCTGGGGTGAAGTCGAAGGCGTTCATGTAGTCGATGTAGTTGAGCACAGTCTGCTCGGTAATACCCTCAATTTTGGTTTTCACCCGCTGTTCAAGAGCGGTGGGAGTGCTGCGGGGGGCCGAGCGTTTGCCGTACTCTTGGCTGAAATCGGGGTCGTAGCCCATGTGAACTACGGTATTGCGAAGTACGGTAATTTGCTGGCCCGGATCTAGTTTCTTGATGGTTTCTAGAACTGCGGTGGCTTCGGGAGACATTTGATAGCCAGCGGGGATCGGAGCGACCTTACCCTGTCTCATCAACTGTCCCAACTCGTACCAGAAACCGAGTTTGGTGTTGACGCGCAAGGAAGTGTAAATCCGCCCGATCGTGGTGTCAGCGTTGCTGGCTAGGTCAAACATCGTTTTGCTTTGAGCCTCCGGCGACATCTGCTTAATTTCCTCGAGGATACCTTCAACAAGCGCCATGCTGGCTACTCCCGGAGCTGCTGCGGTGATGGAAACACCCATTTCGGTGTAAGCATACCAGAGCAGTGCCAGTTGGTCTTCAACGCTGAGTTTGTAGAACGCTTCCGTGGTAGCCGGAACAACGCTTGCAATCTCGGTGTTCGAGAAAATAGATTGAGCTGATTGGATACTAACTGCCATGTTTATGCTGTGGGATTCGCTGTCGGTTTTACTTGCGTACTTGAATTTGCGAATCGAATTCTCCCTGAATTAAATTATGTGACATTTTTGACATTTGGGAGTTCAAATTTATAAATATAAAGATTGTGGAAGTATTATCAATTATGTCCCAAGATTTATCTGAAAATTACTAGACTTATAGCGCAATTTGTGCTATTGTTCTTTACCCGATGAAAAAATCAATTAATAGCGATCGCATTAAGCAAAAAGCCATTGAGTTGGGATTTCACAAAGTCGGGATAGCCTCAAAAGACGGGGATTTCGATCTTGAAAAACAACGATTGCAGGCTTGGCTGGACAAGGGTTATCAGGCGGATATGGCATGGATGGCCAACCCAAAGCGGCAGGATATTCAATTGGTGATGCCAGAGGTGCAGTCCTTAATATGTGTCGCCATCAACTACTACACGGCTCACCAACGCCCCCCGAATCCCCCTTTGGAGGGGAGGGTCGAGCCAGGGGTCGAATATGCTAAAATCTCTCGCTACGGCTGGGGACGAGATTACCACAAAATTCTCCACAAAAAACTGAAGGTTTTGGCAAATTGGCTGCGGTCGCAAGGCGAGGGAATTGAAGCGCGGTATTATGCTGATACCGGGCCGATTCAAGATAAAATGTGGGCCCAGCGTGCCGGGATTGGCTGGATTGCCAAAAATGGTAATGTAATTTCGCGCGAATACGGTTCTTGGGTGTTTTTGGGCGAAATCTTGACTAATTTGGAGTTAGCGCCCGATGAGTCCCATACCGAACATTGCGGTACTTGTACTCGCTGCATTGAGGCCTGTCCGACCGGGGCAATTACTGAGCCTTTTGTGGTGAATGCCGATCGATGTATAGCTTATCACACGATCGAGAATCGAGCCGAAAAATTGCCCGACGAAATTGCATCTAATTTACAAGGTTGGGTAGCAGGTTGCGATATTTGTCAGGATGTTTGTCCTTGGAATCAGCGATTTGCTAAACCAACCGATGTTGCCGACTTTGAGCCTTATCCTGAAAATATAGCGCCGACACTTGCAGAATTAGCCGACATCTCCGACGAAGAATGGAACCGCCGATTTACAGCTTCGGCGCTGCGGCGCATTAAACCAGAAATGCTGCGGCGAAATGCCAAAGCAAATCAAATCAACAGTCATTAGTCAGCAGTCATTAGTCAACAGTCATTAGTCATTAGTCATTAGTCAGCAGTCATTAGTCAGCAGTCAACAGTCAACAGTCAACAGTCAACAGTCAACAGTCAACAGTCAACAGTCAACAATCATTCGTAACACATAACAAATGTCAGCAAATGAACCTAAAGAATACGATGCAGTTTTGGGCGGTCAAAATTCCCCTCCAATTAATGCTGCTATCTTGGGTGGCATAGCTGGAGTCAAACACCGCTTAGCAAGTCCGTCAGTTGAAGCAAGGCGGGCAGCAATCATAGATGCCATAAACTATGGAGAAGAAGGTTTAGAAGCAGCCATGGCCGTTTTTGGCGATGCTGACGAGCAGGTGCGTGCGATCGCCGCTGCGATGTTTGGAGCGCAAGAACAGCTAATTTTGCTCAAAAAAGGTGCAGCAATTTGGAATAAATGGAGAGTGCAAAATCTACTTTTATTCGGTGGTTTTGTAGACTTGAGTTGGGGAGATTTTAGCGGAGTTAATTTGGCCAAAGCCAACCTGAGAGAGTCAAACTTAGCAGGAGCAAACTTTGCATCTGCCAACCTCCTAGGCGCAAAAATATTTAAAAGTAACTTGGAAGTAACTAATCTGAGAAATGCCGATTTGAGCGAAGCAAACCTGAGCAAAACTAATCTCAGCAGCGCTGATTTGCAAGCAGCTAATCTCAGTTTAGCCAACCTCCGCTCGGTTAATTTTCGCGAGGCTAATTTATCTCAAAGCATTTTGAAAAAAGCTAAACTATGCAGGGCTGATTTGAGCGGGGCTGATTTGACGGGTGCTGACTTGACCGGGGCTGACTTGAGTGGGGCAAAGCTGGGCGGAGCGAAATTGGCAGGAGCCAATCTGGCTGGAATTAAATTAATTCGATCGAAGTTGTACGGCTTGGATTTTAAGGGATTTGTGTTGACAGGAGCTAATTTGCGGTGGAGTAAATTCGCAGGAACTTGTTTTCAAGGAGCTGATTTGCGCGGGGCTAATTTAGAGAAAAATGATTGGACAAATGCTGATGTGTCTGGCGCTGATTTGACTGAAGCTAACCTTTGCGATGCTGATTTTAGTAAAGCTAATTTGAGTAATGCTAATCTGAGCGGTGCCGTGGCAAAAAGAGCAAATTTTCAGAAAGCCAATCTCATCGGAGCTAATTTTAATGGGGCTAATTTGAGCGGTTCTATTATGAAACAAGCTAATATCGATAATCGGCGGATTTTTGCGAGAGCTAATTGCACCGGATGTAGCTGGAATTGAGATTTTTTACAGCAACAGAGATTTAAAATGAATAAACCGCAGCGCTGTTTTGTTTGCAAGGAGAGTTTTCAAGAGCAACATTTTTTTTACCGGGGTTTGTGTTTGAAGTGCGGCGAACTTAATTTTGCCAAACGCAACCAAACTGCTAATTTGCATGGGTTATTTGCTTTGGTGACGGGAGCGAGAGTGAAAATTGGGTATGCTGTAACTTTGAGGTTGTTGAGATCTGGTGCTGCTGTAATTTGTACTACTCGTTTTGCTCGGGATGCTGCTAGGAGATATGCTAAAGAAGCGGATTTTGCCGAGTGGTGCGATCGCCTGCAAGTTTATGAGTTAGATTTGCGGTATATTGCGGGCGTTGAGCGATTTGCCGAACACCTCGTCTGCTGCTATCCCCGAATTGACATTATTATCAATAATGCGGCTCAAACAATTCGCCGCCCTCCTGAATTTTACCAGCATTTGATGGATTTTGAATCTCTGCCTTTGGAGGCTTTGCCTGCTGAGATTCAGCCGCTGTTGGCGCGATCCTCTTCGAGGGCAACGCTTGCGCACTTTTTGACAGACAATATTTCTGAGGATATCCCCAAATCTCTCAGAGACTCTGTTCCAAATCGCAACAGTGAAATCCCCACGGTTTTTAACTTGGATCCAGAGAATCAATTATCACATTCATCTGATTTTAGTTTGTTTCCGCCCGGAATGTACGATCGCGACGGACAACAAGTGGATTTGCGCCCTTTCAACAGTTGGGTGATGAAGGATGATGAGGTGAGCATTTTGGAAATGTTGGAAGTTCACGTTATTAATGCGATCGCTCCTTTCGCGATTAACAGCAGGCTCAAACCGCTGATGAAAAAATTTCCTGAAGCTAGCAAATATATTGTCAATGTTTCTTCAAAAGAAGGGCAATTTAACAGCGACAAACCTTGGCGACATCCGCATACAAATATGGCAAAAGCATCGCTGAACATGATGACTCGCACCTGCGCTTCTGAGTATGCCAAACACAAAATTTTTATGAATGCTGTCGATCCGGGATGGATTAGTTTTCAGCACCCTTACCCTCAAGTTTTAGCGATGCAGCAACGCGGCGTACAACCTCCCTTTGATGCTGTCGATGCCGCCGCGCGGATTTGCGATCCAATTTATTCTGGAGTAAATGAGGGACGCTATTTTTATGGTAAATTATTTAAAGATTATGCTGAGTCGCAGTGGTAACAGTCATTTAATATTTTTGTGGCTTTTTCCACTTTCCACCATTGGTATAGCAATCCTAAATCATTTGTGAATTTCTTACTCCCGGACCGCGGGTTCGGGGAGGGCTGGGGTGGGGTAAAAAA
>NZ_JAUBVJ010000137.1:0-11077 GCF_036702785.1 Microcoleus sp. AR_TQ3_B6
TTGCACAAACTTTTGCATCAGCAAATTAAAGCGATTTTGGGCGGCAGTCCCCGACAGTTCTAGTGCAGGACTTTGAGCGCAAATAATGCGCTCTAACTCAGGAATCACCTCAATTAGCACTTGCCCGCTATCACCCAATGCTGTTACAATTCGGGTTTTCCATGTTTGTAATTGAGCATCCGGTTCTGATAATAATTGCCCCATCAATTCCCGAAATGCTTGCACAAATGCGCTGAAAGGAATATTGCGCCCAAATTGGTCGTATTTGCCTTTTATAAAATAGCCGCGCTGTCTGGCTATCGGCTTGTGGACTTCGTTCACTACGGAGGTTTTACCAATCCCAGAAAAGCCAGCTACCAGCATCATTTCGGCGCTACCTGTACTGACTCTTTCAAAGGCTGCTAATAGACTACAAACTTGATTTTCTCTGCCGTAAAGCTTTTCGGGAATCAGGAAACGGTCGGTAATATCCCGCGTTCCCAAGGCAAACTGCTCAATGTTACCCGTTTCTTGTAATTGAACCAGACACATTTCTAGATCGTGCTTTAGCCCCCCTGCTGTTTGATAGCGGTTTTCAGCATTTTTCGCCATCAATTTACTGACAATTTGAGACACAATTACGGGAACTTCTGGCTCGATTTCGTGCGCCGGAACCGACTGCCTAGCAATGTGGCAGTGAACCAGTTCTAAAGCGTCTTCTGTATCAAAAGGCAGTTTTCCTGTCAGCAATTCGTAAAATGTGACGCCGAGCGAGTAAAAATCAGCTCGATAATCGAGAGAGCGATTCATTCTGCCCGTTTGTTCAGGTGAAATATAGGCTAAGGTTCCTTCTAAAATGTTGGGGTTTTTCAGGGTTGGTGTTTCTCGCGTTAACTGAGTAGAAATACCAAAGTCGATAATTTTGAGCTGCCCGGTCGCCGGATTGAATACTATATTAGAAGGGTTAATGTCTTTGTGGATGATGTTTGCCCTGTGAATTTGCCCTAAAATTTCAGTTGTGGCGATCGCAAGAAGCAAAAATTCTTCTAGAGTAAACGAGCGCTGCTGCATCCAAATTGTCAAGGATTCGCCCCCAAAGTCCTCGACAAACATCACGAGGCTGTTTTGGTATTTTTGCAAGTCATAAACCTGCACGACTCCCGGCTCTTTTAGCTCTTGGGTGATGCGGTATTCAGTGCGGTAGCGCACCAATTCTTGAGGTGTGGGGTAGCTCTCTTTGAGCAGTTTGAGGATAATCGGCCCTTTATCTGCTTCCCGAATCGCCCGGTAAACCAGAGAGTTGGCACTTTCATAGAGAAGTGTCTGGGCGGCAACGCCTGCAATAGAGAGCATATTGATTTTTCTGCTAAAAATTAACGCGCCGTCAAAACGCACCAGCTTTGTTTCGAGAATAGCGCGTTAGAAAGGCAAAAAAAAGGTTGGTTAACAAATGTTTAGTTTTTCGGGTAGCAGCCTGCAAATACTTTCTGGTTGCCCGGATTTCCTGAGCCTAGTTTGTATTGTGCGTTAACCGTCGATCGCATTTTCTGTTGCCTTGATATTGAGATATAGCAACCGCGCCCGATGGTGAGGACCTTCTTAATCGCTCAAACCATTGCCCCCAATTGCATTTTTCTTCTCTTCTAGATAACTAAAGCCTTCAACATCTGCTATAGCTGGTGAGAGTTCCCTGGCGCTACGCCGTCGCCAACTCTCACCAGAAGCGGACTATCAAAGCCGTCAGGGACTCGAGGTGTAATAATGTAAGGTCAGATAACTGTCATTCCATCAATCATAGCTGACTGAATAATTGTATAAGCATCGACCCAAGCTTTTTCAGTTTCCGGTGTCCACTCTAAACCCATCTGCGCCTTCAGGGCTTGAATGAGTGCATTGGCAACAATAGGAAAATGTTCTGGTAAAACGCCATATTTGGCATGAGTTGCACCTAATCCTTTAGCAAAAACATTAATTAACTTAGGTTTCCGTAAATTTTCAATAATTACTTCTAAGCTTTGCCAAAGCTTTTCTTTTTGCTGTTCCATGTTTGTATGCATAAAAAGAGTTTCAATGTGAGGAGATTCCTGAAAAAGAATTTCATAAAAATCACTGACAAATTCCTCAGATTTAGGTTTAATTAATGCTAAACTTCTCTCTAATAGCTCGATGCTTAAAGTAAGATTTTTTCGATCGCACCACTCCCAATAAATTTGAGCAACTTGATCCGAAGGGCAGACCTTTAAACATTCAGCAAATAATTCGGTGGCTGCGATAAATTGTTGTTTGCGGTATAAACTTAAAGCTCGAGCAAATAAATCTTTTGTTGCTAATTTACCTCGCTTGGTTTCCGGAATATCTGCCTCAAAAACTTCATAAATTGTCGATAAGTCTACTTTTCCCTTAACGCTAATTTCAGCGATCATCCGCATAGCATAGTTGCTAGGATTAGCTAATTTGTTAAAAGTCTGCTGTGTAATCAGTAAAGCAACACCATAAGTTTTTGTTAATCCTTCCACACGAGAAGCTAAATTCACCGCATCACTAATTACCGTCGTATCCATGCGATTTTGCCCGCCCACGGTGCCTAACATTAAATTCCCAGTATTAATGCCAATCCCAATCTTAATCGGGGGCTCACCAGAATTAACCCGCTCTTGATTGTATACTTGAAGTTGATGCAGCATCACAATACTGGCGTTTACTGCATTATCAGGATGACCGCTAAATAGCGCCATAATTGCATCACCAATATATTTATCAATAAAGCCCTTATTTTCAATAATCGCTGATTCCATCCGAGAGAGATAAGCATTGATAAACTGAAAATTCTCCTCGGGTGTCATCTTTTCTGAAATTGTCGTAAAGTCACGAATATCAGAAAATAGCACTGACATTTCTAACTGTACTTGATCGCCTAATTGCACATCAATAATACTAGATTTTTCCAAAAGTTGCAGAAATTGACTGGGTACAAAGCGCTCGTAAGCTTTGTTGATTTGAAAAAGTTGATGGGTGAACCTCAGCCGCTCTGTTTCAGCTTTTTTCCGCTCTGTTATATCTTGAAATGCTGCTATACCGTAGGCAATATTGCTCTGATTATCATAAATAGGTGTTCCCCAAACTTCGAGCGGTACAACCTTGTCAGTCTGGTAGATTTCTATATCATTAACAGTGGAACTTTCACCATTTAATGCCCGCACTCCAGGCATTTTTTCAACAGGATAGGGCTGGGAAGTGTCAGCAGTATATAGTTGATAAACCTCTGTTAATTGCTCGCGCGTGGCATCTGCTACAACTCCTTTTCCCAGAAGCTGCTGCGCCTTCTGATTAACGTAGTAAGGTGTACCACTGGGTTTGAGTACCATTATCCCTACTGGCATCGCTTCTAGGAATTGAGTCAGCCTGGTTTCATTTTCGCGTACTTCTGTATAGAGTTGAGAATTTTGAAGTGAGATAGCGGCTTGTCCCGATAACACTTTTAATAGTTCCACTCTTTCTGGGGTAAAAGCTCCGGCTGTCAGATTGTTTTCTAAATAAACAATACTAACGATTTGAGATTGGTTAATTAGCGGCACACATAAAATTGATTTGGGCTGATGCTTTTGGATGTAGGGGTCGTTGGTAAATTGTCCTTCTCGGACAGCATCATCTAGTACCACGCTTTCTTGAGTGCGGGCCACATAATTAACAATTGCTCCAGAAAGTTTTTGACAGGTTTCAACTGGGATTGACTGCAACACGGTGACTTGTTGGGAATTTATTGTCCCTTCAGCTTCAATGAACAGTTGTCCCTGGTTTGATAATATTAGATATCCTCTTTGCGCCCCCGCACTTTCAATCAAAATTTTCATCAAGCTCGACATGAGTTTATCTAGCATTATTTCACCGGAAATTGTCTGAGAAGCTTTCATTACTGTGGTGATATCTAAGTTAGATTCCGAACCAGTAGTTACTCTTGCGGTAGTTTTAGTGTTTTTATTTCTCGGTTGAATTGGTTTTAATAACTGGGGATATCGCGTTTCTAAATCTTTGACCTTAGCTGTGGCTCCCCATTGGATATAACAATAATACGCCTCAATTATGTAGATTTGAGCAAATTTTTCTTTACCCCATTCCCAGTAAAATTTGGCTGCTAGTTCATTAGCTAGTGCTTCTTCGTTGAGGAATTTATTTTCTTGGGCTCCTGAAATGGCGCGATCGTACATTTCAATCGCCTCAGCTTTATTGCCCAAAACTCGATAGCGTTCTGCCTCAATTAAATACCATTTATGCAGATAATTTATCGGAGTATAATTAGCCCACTGTTTCAGCGTAGCTTGATAAATTTCCACCTCAGCAATAATTCCGGCTTGCTCAATTTCTGGGTGGGTGGGAAAAACTGCTAGGTGGGTAAGGGCGGCATAGAAATGGAAAATGGGAAGATGAACACCTCCCGATACTGCCATCAAATAAGGCTTGGCTTGGGCAATGTAGTTTAGTGCAGCAGTGTAATTGCTAAATATGTAAGCAAGCAACAGTTTGTAGATGTAGATAGTAGCAATCCCTGCGAGTTGATTGTTTTGATGGTGCTTAGGAATCATTACGGTTTCATCGTAGGCAGTTCCTATTAAACAATCTGGTTGACTTACAGTTTCTCTCAAGTTTTTCATCGTCTGCCACATCATATCCAAAGAATCCTGAGCAGAATATTGTTTTGCCTCAGCCATGACGACGCTGTAACTTCCTATTTCTGGTTCGCAAGTGTTTAGTTCTACCCCACTGAAAAAGTTGGTATTAAAGTAAAAATTTATGTTGTAGCCAGCGTTACCGAGATCGCCAGCTTCCATGCCAGCCATATAGCCATCTTTTAGGGTTGATATCACTGCTCTCATAGCTTCCTTATGATGCTGTATAAAAGCCCCAAACAAAATCAGAATAATGGATTTTAATTCTCGTGAATTGAGCCGATATAGCAAGTTTAGTGCCAATCGACCGAAGCTATAGCCTGTTTCTACCTCTCCCAAAAAACCACACAACATCATACCGTGAAGTGCGTACCCCACACTTGATTCGGGTGCATTCCCAAAGGAGAGCGATAAACTCACCATCGTTGAGCTAAGGAGTGGTAGTAAACCGGACTTTCCCATGAAAATCGGTCCCGGTAACATTCCTAATATTTGCATAGCGGCCTGAGTCTGGGAATTCGTCATCACAGGTAGGTCAACCAGTTCTTCAATTTGTCTGCCCTGAAGTTGACTCTTCAGGGTTTGTAGCGCTTTACTAATCAAAGCTTGGTCAGGTTCAGTTGGGAATTCAACCCCCAGTTGTAAGAGTGCATTTGTGCCCACGGCGATTGCTTCTAACATCTTGTTTTGGGCTGTCCGTGCGGATATCTGAATTTCGTAAATTTTAACTTTGTCTAAAATCGTCTGAGCATTCTGTAACACCTGTGATGCCATCTGTTCCATGAGGTCAATATCACCATTCAAATAGGCTGATTCAGCAGTAGCTACATATAGGTTTAGTGTCAATTTATACTGACTTTGCCAGCAGTTATCTCTGAGTAAATTAATGCCTGTTTGCAGATAGACCATTGCGGCTCCGTAGGCGGTAGAATTTCTGGCTTTACCTCCAGCTTTTAAGTTGAGTTTTGCTAACATTTCCCGTTCTTTAGGTTGAGTAATTAACTCCTGTCCTCGATTTAAATGACCCACAATATCGAAGAGTTTTTCCTCCTGTTCTATTTCTGAGTAATTTTTCTGAAGTAATTGTCCGATTCTCAGGTGAGTTACTTGTTTTTGATTTTCATAAATTAGGGAATAAGCTGCTTGCTGGACGCGATCGTGCAGGAAGCGATAAGTTGGATTGGTAATAGACTCTGTATGGGAGCGATCGTCTGTTGGAATGAAGCATTTATAGCCTTCTGTAATCGGTAAAATGAGTTCTTCTTGTAATGCTCTCCAAAGTGCTGATGCCGTTTGTTCTGGTAATTCTTCGTTGACTATTGCCAATGTATCTAAATCAAACTCCGCCCCAATGCAGGCGGCAAGTTTGAGAACCTCCTGAGTTTCTCCGGGCAACTTTTGCAATTGCACCGCCATAAACTCCACCACATCCGAGGCGTCGGCAAATGTAACTTGAGAAATATTGCACTGCCAATGTCGTACCTCCCAGTCAAAGATAATTTGACCATCTTCATAGAGCGACTTGAGGAATTGAGTAGAGAAAAAGGGATTACCTTTTGTTTTTTGATAAACCAATTCTGTCAAGGGTCCGGCTAAAGATAAATCGCAAATCAGCGTATCTGCTACCAACTGATTGATATCTGCTAAACTCAACGGTTGCAGGGTAATAGTATTCACCACTGCCCCAGACTTCACAATCTCATCCACTGTCAACATAAACGGATGAGCAGCGGACACCTCATTATCCCGATAAGCACCTAACACTAACAGATGCCCCCTATCCTGCATTAACAGTTGTAGCAACTTCAGGGATGCCGAATCTGCCCACTGCAAATCATCCAAAAACATCACTAAGGGATGTGAGGCAGTAGTAAATACTTGCACAAACTTTTGCATCAGCAAATTAAAGCGATTTTGGGCGGCAGTCCCCGACAGTTCTAGTGCAGGACTTTGAGGGCCAATAATGCGCTCTAACTCAGGAATTACCTCAATTAGCACTTGCCCGCTGTCGCCCAATGCTGTCAGAATCTGAGTTTTCCATTTTTGTAATTGAGCGTCAGTTTCTGATAATAATTGCCCTATCAATTCCCGAAATGCTTGCACAAATGCACTGAAAGGGATATTTCGCTGGAATTGGTCGTATTTGCCTTTTATAAAATAGCCCCGCTGTCTGGCTATTGGCTTGTGGACTTCGTTCACTACTGTGGTTTTACCAATCCCAGAAAATCCAGCCACCAGCATCATTTCGGCGCTACCTGTACTGACTCGCTCGAAAGCCACTAATAGATTATAAACTTCTGTTTCCCGGCCGTATAACTTTTCGGGAATCAGGAAACTGCCTGTAATATCCCGCGTTGCTAAGTCAAATGGTTCTATGCTATCCGTTTCTTGTAATTGAATCAGACAACTCTCTAAATCGTGCTTTAGCCCCCAGGCAGTTTGATAGCGGTTTTCGGCATTTTTCTCCATCAATTTACTGACTATTTGCGAGAGAATTAGGGGGATTGTGGGATCGATTTCGTGGGGAGGAATCGGTTGTCTAGCAATGTGGTAGTGAACTAACTCTAATGCATCTTCTGTCTCAAAAGGCAGTTGTCCTGTCAGCAATTCGTAGAAGGTGACACCGAGGGAGTAAAAATCAGCCCGGTAATCGAGAGCGCGGTTCATCCTGCCAGTTTGTTCCGGGGAAATGTAAGCGAGGGTGCCTTCTAAAACGTTGGGGTTTTTCAGGTTCGGCGTTTCTCGCGTTAGCTGAGTGGAAATGCCAAAGTCAATAATTTTTAATTGTTTCGTTTGGGGGTTGTAAACTATATTAGAAGGGTTAATATCTTTGTGGATGATGTTTTCCCTATGAATTTGCCCTAAAATTCCTGTAGTGGCGATCGCAATTTGTAAAAATTCTTCGAGAGTAAACGAGCGCTGCTGCATCCAAATTGTCAAGGATTCGCCGCCAAAGTCCTCGACAAACATCACGAGGCTGTTTTGGTATTTTTGCAAGTCATAAACCTGCACGACTCCCGGCTGTTTTAGCTCTTGGGTGATGCGGTATTCGGTGCGGTAGCGCACCAATTCTTCAGGTGTGGGGTAGCTCTCTTTGAGCAGTTTGAGGATAATCGGCCCTTTATCTGCTTCCCGAATCGCCCGGTAAACCAGAGAGTTGGCACTTTCATAGAGAAGTGTCTGGGCGGCAACGCCTGCAATAGAGAGCATATTGATTTTTCAGGTAAAAATTAACGCGCAGTCAAAACGCACCAGCTTTAGTTTCGACCATAGCGCGTTAAAAAGGAAAAAATAAAGTTTGTTAACAAATGTTTAGTTTTTCGGGTAGCAGCTTGCAAATACTTTCTGGTTGCCGGGATTTCGTGAGCCTAGTTTGTATTGTGCGTTAACCGTCGATCGCATTTTCTGTTGCCTTGACGTTGAGATATAGCAACGGCGCCCGATGGTGAGGACGTTCTTAATCCCTGAAACCATTAGATATCTCCAAAAACTCCTAAAACCTCTTCCCACTTGGTTTATGGCTACCTGCCCCATAGATGGCAGCCATAAACCAACGCTTAAATAAGGGTTGAAAGATTTTTTAATAAAAAGTCCCAGATTTTTATTGCCTAATTTTCACTTTTTTTCCTGTTTATAGCTACTTTTATTTAGATTTAACTATTGCACCAGTCCGCCATTATTAATCCACATACGAGCAGAATTACTGGCTCATAATTGTCAAATTTTCCTCGAAATCTCTCGGCTGCCAGTCGAAAAATATTTACCCAGCTAATTATAGGTTTTACAAAAAATCTTTTCTAGCCTTCTATTTATAGCGGTTCGATCGCGTGGTGAGGTATACCCTATGCCCTATGCCCGTGGGCCCACGGAGCCCTATACCTTATGCCAGATAGTACCTCATGTTACTGAGAAAGGGTATATTTTATTTTTTGTGAGCATCTGTAATATATTGACTTGGAGTTCATATGTGAGGAGTATCAATATGGTGTAAGTATACGCTTGGTCAGGAGAATCTGATCGGCAATCTCTAGTTTAGGTGGGCGACCACCTCCGCCTTTGATGATGCGAATTTGAAAATTATCTGGAACTTTTGGCTGCTGGTTATACAAAGTTTAAGCATGAGTAATTATTCCTATGAGTTGGTTCGAGTTTAGACCCAATAGCCTTGTGGTTTCTCAGGGATTTTTTTCTATTTCCGACGTTGACTGATAAAAGTTAAGGGAAAATTCTATGATAATATTGAAGCGCTCGCACTCTTAGTTTATTTGGTGGAGATATCTAATGAAACTAGCCTTCTTTTCTATACAGAGTGCAGCAATGCTAGCGAGCGCAGCCACTATTTTGAGTACAGGGGTGGTTCAAGGACAACCCATTGTTCCCGCACCCAATGACGCTGGCACTACTGTGACGCCTAGCGGCGATCGCTTGAATATTACAGGCGGCCAAACTTCTAGAGATGGAGCGAATCTTTTCCACAGTTTTCAAGAGTTTGGGCTGAGGGAAGGGGAGGTTGCTAATTTTATTTCTACTCCCGCTATTCGCAATATCTTAGGACGGGTAGTAGGCGGCAATCCTTCTATTATTAACGGTTTAATTCAAGTAAGTGGCGGGAATTCTAACCTGTTTTTAATAAATCCTTCTGGTATTATATTTGGTCCTAATGCTAGCTTGAATCTTCCGGCGGCTTTTACGGCTACTACTGCTACTAACATCGGTTTTGATTCCGGTTTGTTCAATATGGTAGGGGCGAACTCTTACAGTACGCTAATAGGAAGTCCGAACAGTTTTTACTTTAATCTCAGCCAACCCGGAAGTATCCTCAATGCAGGTAATTTAGCAGTTAGGCCTGGAGAAAGTATAAGTTTAATTGGCGGCAATGTCGTGAGTACGGGTTCCGTCAAGGCTCCCCAAGGTAATATTATTATCGCTGCTGTCCCTGGTAATAATGCAGTTAGGATTAGTCAAGAAGGGCATTTATTAAGCTTAGAAATTGGGGCGGTTGACGGGGGATTGTTGGCACAGAATGGGCAATTATCTCTGCCTTTGTCTCTTCCGCAATTGCTTGCCGGCGCAGGTGAGAAATCTGCTACTGGTATCTCGGTTAACGGTGCCGGAGAAGTGGTTTTGACGGCGGGTTTGAGGGTGGAAAGCGGAGATGTGGCAATTGCTAGTTCTACTGTTAATAGTCAGAATGCTACACTCTCGGCAGCGGGTAATCTCACTTTGGTAGAAAGCCAGCTACTTACTGAGAAGAATTTGTATCTGTTGGCAGGAGATACGGTGCGGGTGCGGGATGGAGGTTATCCTTTCAGGGCGATCGCAGGTGGCAATCTTACTATACAAGGTAATCAAAATATTGATATTTTCGCGCTAAATTACCCTAAGCCTGCATTCCAATCCTCCGGGGATATCACTTTATTGAGCAATGGCACTGTTTCCGGTGATGCTCACTTCGCTGCCGGTGGTAATTTTGCTATTCTCACATTGTCTGGCGATGGCGGCAGGTTTGTGAGTTTGTTCGACCCGATTATCAGTTCGGATGGAGATGTGAGGTTTGGGGATTATACTGGAACCTCTCTTAAGGTGGAAGCAAAAGGTGCGATCGCGGGGGGAGATATTAGTATCACTCGGCCAGATATTACTTTGTCAGGTGCTGCCGATCCAGATGCGGCGGTGCTTTCAGGTAGTGCAGCTTTAATTCTGCGATCGGGGGTTTCGACTTTGGCGAATGCTGCGAATCTGCCGCCGAATGTCATGGCTGGGGAGACATTTTTTGGTTCTGGGGGTGTGGCTTCGGGCAATAGCATCGGAGTGGGAGCGATTTCGACAGCAGGCGGGCCTGTGATTTTGGAATCACGAAGGGACATTGCGCTGGATGCGATCGCCACGAATGGGGGTAATATTACTCTCAAAGCTGCCAACGACATCGCCGTTACAGGCACTCTTCAGTCTACTGGCGGCAGTATTGACCTCACGGCTGGCAATTTGCTCAGAGTCAGCGGCATTTTTAGAGACAGCAGCGGTGTAGATGCGAGCATTTCCAGCGCTAATGGCACGGGTGGCGGGGCGATTACTATTCGCCACGGGGGGAGCACTACTACACCCTTTATTGTCGGCGATCCGAGAAGGAATGGGACGACGGGAGCGATCGCATCCGGTTCCGAGACAATTTCGCCGCAGTTCCCGGTGCCGGTGCCGCCTAGCACTTACACTCAGGGCAATATTACTATCATTACTCCAACACCAGCACCAACACCAGCACCAACACCAGCACCAACACCATCTCCAACACCATCTCCAACACCATCTCCAACACCATCTCCAACACCATCTCCAACACCATCTCCAACACCAGCGCCAACACCAGCGCCAACACCAGCGCCAACACCAGCGCCAACACCAGCGCCAACACCAGCGCCAACACCAGCGCCAAC
>NZ_JAUBVJ010000137.1:11177-14610 GCF_036702785.1 Microcoleus sp. AR_TQ3_B6
ACCATCTCCAACACCAGCGCCAACACCAGCGCCAACACCAGCGCCAACACCAGCGCCAACACCATCTCCAACACCATCTCCAACACCATCTCCAACACCGGAACAAACGACATCACCGGATATCTCAATTACCAATGCGATCGCTCAATCTGACAACCTGAATATCATTAATAGAATTGCATCTCTTTTTAACTACAGATCCGATTGGGTAAGCGAAGTTGTCCAAACGGCATCGCCTCTAAATAGAGTTGGTCCCAGCGATATAACACGACTAATCGATAAAGGCGATATTCCTGAAGCCACTTTCTTGATGGATCTTTTCTACAGTGAACAAGTGGGGTCATACATTAACCAGGAAATCAGGCGCGATTTGCAATCTTTTACGGCCATACAGCAAAGAACTAAAGCGATCGCCAGCCAAACTGGTAAAAAAACAGCCATTATCTACGTCTTCTCCCGCCCTGAACAATTAGACCTGATCGTCGTCCCCCCTACTGGTCTCCCTATTCACAAAAGCATCCCCGCCGCCCGGCGTGAAACTTTGAGGCAAGTCGCCTCCAGCTTCAGGTCGGAACTCCTTAATCCCAGAAACATTAATACTGAGAGATATTTGCCAGAATCCCAACAACTTTACCAGTGGATAATTGCACCCTTAGAAGCGGATTTAAAAGCTCAGGGAATCGATACGCTAGTTTTTAGTATGGATGCGGGATTGCGAACGCTCCCCTTAGCCGCCCTCCATGACGGTTCTCAATTTCTAGTAGAAAAGTACAGCATCGGACTCATTCCCAGCGTCAACTTGACTGATACTAACTATGAAAGCGTTAAAAATACTGAAGTGTTAGCAATGGGAGCCTCGCAATTTACCAATAACCAACCCTTGCTAGCAGTGCCTGCAGAACTTAACGCTATTGCCTCCCAATGGGAAGGCAAATCTTTCCTTAATCAAGCCTTTACTCTCAATAATCTGAGGTCGCAACGTCGTACCCAAGCCTATCGAATTATTCACCTCGCCACTCACGGAGAGTTTAAGTCAGGAGCACCGAGCAATTCTTACATTGAGTTATCAGACACCAGGCTAACACTCGATCGCGTGCGCGAGCTAGGGTGGAATCAGCCGCCTAAGGTTGAGCTATTGGTGTTGAGTGCTTGTAAAACTGCTGTGGGTGATAATGGCGTTGAATTAGGCTTTGCGGGGCTAGCTGTGCAAGCGGGGGTGAAGTCAGTTTTGGCGAGTCTTTGGTACGTCAGCGATGAAGGTACTTTAGGGTTAATGGCTGAATTTTACCATCATTTGAAGGTCGAGCCGATTAAAGCTGAAGCCTTGCGGCAGGCTCAAATTGCTATGATTAAAGGTCAAGTTCGCATTGAAAATGGTCGTTTAATTTTGTCTAACTTAAATAAGGAGTTAGAATTGCCACCAGAATTAGCTAAACTAGACAATGAAAACCTCTCCCATCCTTATTATTGGTCGGCATTTACAATGATTGGGAGTCCGTGGTAAGGTATAAAGGTGATTGCAATTGCTTCTTGACTCGCAAAATTACTTTGTTATTCGTAATGACCTAGTAGTAAGTGCATAAATACTCACCATATCATTGCGGACGAAGCGAAGCACTCGCAAGGAATGATGGAAGCACTAGCATCTGATTGCTAGTGATTACCTAAATATTGTTTGAAGGGGAAATTTAAAAATTTCAAATTAAATATAATGCAAATAATACACCAAAAATGGGACTCAATTCTAGTTTTTATTGACTCAAATGTTGAAGATTATCAGAGCTTAATTAATGGCGTTTCCCCAAATGCGGAAGTAATTATCCTAGATGAAACGCGGGATGGGATTGAGCAAATCACCGAAATTCTGGGTCAGCGCAGCATCACCAGCCTGCACATAGTTTCTCACGGCAGAGAAGCAGCAGTAGAAATCGGCCGGGCAGAACTTAATATTGATAATCTAGAAACCTACAGCAACCAATTGCAGCAGTGGGGAAAAGCCCTTAACGAATCCGGCAGCATTCTGCTTTACGGCTGTAACATAGCCGCCGGCGAATCCGGCATTAAATTCATACAAAAACTCAGCGAATTAACCGGGGCAAATATTGCCGCTTCCAATAACCTAACAGGGAGTGCAGCATTAGGTGGCGACTGGGAATTAGAAATTACTACAGGACAAATAAATACCGACATAGCCTTTGAAAAAGAAGTCATAGAAGGCTACACATCAGTCCTGGCTATCTTAGTGGCTGAAGGATTTAAAGATCCAACAGTAGCCGGGCCTTGGATATATGGAGTTGGCAACACCGTTACAGCTAACCCAGGCTTAACCGCAGGTCCAGCCAACCCGAACGGCATTATTCCCAGTTTAGGGATTAACGATCCACCCGGAACAGGTGCTTTGAGATTAACCTCAAACGCCTTTAACCAAGCAGGTTTTGTAATCTACAACAACGCCATCTCCGCCACTGGGGGTCTGAGAATTACCTTTGATTTCTTTGCCTATAACAGAGGTACTGTCCCTTCAGCGGATGGTTCCCTCCTTGGTGCCGATGGCATTAGTTTTTTCCTCATTGATGGAACAGCTACGCCAACACAAGCGGGAGGCTTTGGCGGCTCTCTCGGCTATGCTCAGAATACGAGTCCTCCGGCGCCCACGGTACCCGGTATTATAGGAGGTTATTTAGGTGTAGGATTAGACGAGTTTGGCAATTATTCTAGCTCGGTTGCTGGTCAAAAACAGGGTGGATTCAGTACCAGGCAACCAGATACACTAGCACTTAGAGGCAACGAAAGCACATCTTATAATTTTTTAACGAACACTTCCATTGCCATAGGCATAGATCAGAAAGATGAAACCATTCGCACTAATGCTAAAAGAAGGGTTCAAGTTACATTAGCCCCGCCGACTTCAGCAACACCTAACCGTCTGTCAGTTGCCTTCGACTTGAACGGCAACGATAGCTTTGATGCGGGCGAAACACTGCTCGACATACCAAATTTGGCAACCGTAAACGGAGCCGTGCCACCTACTTTTAAATTTGGCTTTGCTGCTTCGACAGGGGGACAGACAAACATTCACGAAGTTAACAATCTCCTCGTCGAAAATATAGATCCGCCTGCAGCAGTCGCAGCCGACGTTTCCATTCTTAAAAAAGGCCCGCTGGTCGCCACACCCAACAGCACGATTACCTACACTATTATTGCCACTAATAACGGGCCCAACAGCGCCCAAAGCGTGCTGATTGAAGATCCGATCCCAGAGGGCTTAACTTTCGTCAGCACTGACAACGACGGTAGTTTCAATCCCACAACGAGGACGGTCATCTGGCCGGCGATTCCGACTCTGCCTAGCGGTCAGAGCGTCACCCGCACCATCACCGCCACAGTTCCGGCAACACTCAGCCCAGGCACAGCCTTAACTAACACTGCATTT
>NZ_JAUBVJ010000138.1:0-14559 GCF_036702785.1 Microcoleus sp. AR_TQ3_B6
ACCAGCGATGCCGAGTGCCTCTGCCTACTTATCCCTTCGATCGCAAACGTTATTGGGTTGAGCCTGAAAAACCTCTAGGTGTTCCGGATTTAGATACACAACTATCAAAGTCGAATGGTACTAACTTAGGGGGAAATCAGTCCGACCGTACAACGAACCTTCCAGAATTTCAACCACTCAACTCGGCTGAACTTAGTGTCGTTGTAGGTGAGCCAAAAGTTGATACGACACCCGCGATCGCCCAGGGTAATAGCAGTCAATCAAAATTGCGTACCATTGTGGCTAATTTGCTGCAAATGAACCCTGATGAAATCGATGTTAATGCACCTTTCCTAGAAATGGGTGCCGATTCGCTGGTTTTGATAGACGCTGTCCACACGATTGAAAGAACCTTTGGAATAAAGGTTGCAATGCACCAGTTCTTTGACGGGTTGGCAACCATTGATACTCTGGCTACCTACATAGATCAACATATAACTCCAGAGTGGGCGCTGAGAGTTTACCCACAACCAGAGGTCAAGGCTACTGTGCCATCCCAACACTCAGCATTAGCGACAGATGTAGGTGCAAAAGAGGATGTATCTAGGTCTGGTGTGCCAAACAAGGTACAGGGGGTAGCGATACCTAAGACTGCGTTAGAACAAATTATGGCCAAGCAGCTTGATGTAATGTCTGTCATGTCTCAGGCCATATCTCAACAGCTAGAACTCTTAGGCAAGAACGGTTCTGAGCCAGGAAATTCTCTTTTAACCCAGACCGCCATTTTTGAATCTCTCAATCAAACAGTACCTAACGTTAACAATCCTGCGGAGGCATCATTTCCATCCCAAACCACCACAGATGCATCCTCGGACTCTACATCGGGTAAGACCGAGCCAGATCGAGTTAATGCAGAACCGATCGTACCTCTGTCAACACTCAAACCAGAACAGAACGGAAGGTTAAGCTCCGCTCCGCAGCTACATCTAGAGGAGTTGATTGCTCGCTATACCAAGCGTACTCAAAAATCGAAACAACAAAAGCAAGCCTACCAACCTGTTTTGGCTGACAGCAGAGCTTCTGCGGGATTTCGTCCTTCCATTAAGGAGATGCTTTATCCCATTATTGGAGAGCGCGCCAAAGGCTCAAGAATCTGGGATTTAGATGGAAACGAGTATGTAGACATCACAATGGGGTTTGGGGTACAGCTATTTGGTCACGATGCACCCTTTATCAAACAAGCCCTCGAAGAACAGTTGAAGCAAGGTCTACACCTGGGTCCACAATCAGATCTGGCAGGTGAGGTAGCTGAATTAATCTGCTCCATGACGGGCGTGCAGCGGGTAAGCTTCTGTAATTCGGGTACAGAAGCAGTGATGACCGCGCTGCGTCTGGCACGCACGGCAACGGGTCGTACTAAGATTGCTTTATTCTCAGGTTCTTATCACGGGCATTTTGACGGAGTTTTGGCTACACCACAGACTTTAGATGGAAAGCTAGTTTCTGTGCCAATAGCTCCTGGAGTACCACAAAACATCGTTGAAGATGTTTTGGTACTCGATTATGGTAGTCCTCAAGCGCTTGAGGTTCTGCAAGCACACGCTCATGAATTAGCAGCGGTTCTTGTTGAACCTGTACAGAGTCGCAGACCAGATTTACAGCCCAAAGCTTTTCTACAAAAGCTGAGGCAATTGACGGCAGCAGCAGGCACAGCGTTAATCCTTGATGAGGTAATCACAGGCTTTCGCATTCATCCTGGTGGGGCCCAGGCATGGTTTGACATTGAAGCCGACCTAGTAACCTATGGCAAAGTCATAGGTGGTGGCATGCCGATTGGGGTCGTGGCTGGCAAGGCTACCTACATGAACGGAATTGACGGGGGTCTGTGGAATTATGGAGATGCGTCATTTCCTCAGTCCAAAAAGACTCTTTTCGCAGGAACCTTCAACAAGCATCCTCTGATCATGGCTACTACACGAGCTGTACTCAAGCATCTCAAGGAGCATAGCCCAGTTATTCAGCAGCAGTTGAATCAACGCACATCCCAGTTAGCTGAAACTTTAAATACTTACTTTAAAGCCGAGGCTGTACCCATCCGCATCGTGCATTTTGGTTCGCTGTTTCGCTTCGCCTTTTCGGAAAATCTAGATTTGTTCTTCTATCATTTGCTGGAAAAGGGTGTCTACGTCTGGGAAGGACGCAACTGTTTTCTGTCCACGGCACATACCGAGGCAGATATTAATTATGTGATACAGACGGTTAAAGATAGCGTCAAGGAGTTACGAGAGGGCGGTTTATTTTTCGGACGTTCACACACGCTGCTAGAGGGTAATCAAGAGCAAAATGGAAAATCAAACACTCTAACAAAACCACTTTCTGCGAAAGAGTCTGACACAGCATCTGTCTTTTTAAATACTCAAAAAAGAACTGATGAAAAAGAAAAGGAAGCAGACAAATTTCCCCTAACAGAAGCTCAAAAGCAACTCTGGATTTTGGCACAACTAGAGGACAATGGCTCACTTGCATATAACATGACCACAAGCCTACAGTTGCGGGGCTCGTTTCAGTTAGCGGCAATGTATCAGGCAGTACAGAAAGTTATAGAGCGTCATGATTCTCTACGGACAATTATTAGTAGCCAGGGCGATTTTCAACAGGTATTGCCATCTTTGAAGGCAGAGGTTCCTTTGGTTGACTTGTCAGCTGTGGATATTTGTGAACGTGAGTCAAAAGTAGCTGAATGGTTTACACAAGAAAGCCGAAAACCTTTCGTTCTTAGTGAGGGACCTCTCTTGCGTTGTCGTATCCTCAAGCTAGAGGAACAACTGCATTTACTAGTTCTAACAGCTCATCATATTGTTATGGATGGCTGGTCAATTAGTTTGTTGTTACAAGAGGTAAGTGCCTTTTATTCAGCAGAGTGTCAGGGTACGGTTTGTGAGCAGGAGCCACCGCTGCAATTCAAAGACTATATCCAAGAGCAGCTAAAGCAGAGTCAGTCTGCAGAGATGGCGAAACATCAAGCTTACTGGGTTAAGCAATTTGCCGATTCAATTCCTATTTTGAACTTACCTACAGATCGCCCGCAACCGTTTGTAAAGACCTATAAAGGAGCAAAAGCAAGCCTAAAGCTTAAGCCCAACTTGTGTGCTTCGCTCAAAACACTTAGCAAACAGAAGGGGTGTACGCTCTTTATGACGCTGCTAGCAGGCTACATGGCTTGGCTGCACCGATTGACAAATCAGGATGATATTTTGGTGGGTATTGCAGTAGCGGGTCGAACACTCAAAGGTAGTGAAAAGATAGTGGGCTACTGTAGTCACTTACTGCCAATACGAAGTTCTCTAGTTGGGTTTCCTGGATTTTCAGAATATCTAACTACGATTAGGCATACATTATTGGATGCTTACAAACATCAGGATTATCCCTTTGCCAGCTTAATCAATCAATTAAAACTACCCAGAGACCCTAGTCGCTCTTCTCTAGTCACCGCAACATTTAACCTAGAACCCGCCTTGGGTGTACCAACGATGTTTGGACTCGATCTTGAGTTGGTCTCACCTCCTATTAATTATGCGGACTTTGATATCGACTTGAATGTCATCGAGAACAACGGTGAATTGCTGCTGCAGATGAATTACAGCACCGACTTGTTCGAGGCAGAAACCATTAACCGGATGCTAGGTCATTTCCAGACTTTGCTAGAAGGCCTCGTCGCTGAACCCGAGCAGCGGCTATCAGACTTGCCCCTACTGACACAGTCCGAGCGCCATCAGCTGCTGGTGGAATGGAATGATACGCAGACCAATTACCCGCACGATAAGTGCATTCATCAGCTTTTTGAAGCCCAAGTAGAGCGGACACCCGATGCTGTAGCAGTAGTCTTTGAATCCCAGCAACTCACCTACGGGGAGCTCAACCGCCGTGCGAATCAGGTGGCACATCACCTACGTTCTCTAGGCGTAGGCCCGGAGACTCTGGTAGGCATCTGTGTAGAGCGCTCTTTACAGATGATAGTAGGACTCTTGGGCATTCTCAAAGCGGGTGGGGCTTACGTACCCCTAGACCCTGGGTATCCCCACGAGCGCTTGGCTTTTATGCTGGAAGATTCACAGGTCCCGATCTTGCTGACTCAACAGCGGTTAGTCCATGGGTTGCCTGAGCATAAGGCAAAAGTGGTCTGTCTGGACAGAGACTGGATAATCATCGCCCAAGAGGGTACGGAGAATCCAACTAGCAACGTAACACCTGACAACCTGACCTATGTGATCTACACCTCCGGATCAACCGGAAAGCCAAAAGGTGTTTGTATACCCCATCGGGCTGTGAACCGTTTGGTCTTGAACACAAACTACTTGAAGTTAGAGCCTTCTGACAGGGTCGCTCAAGCTTCAAACTGTTCCTTTGATGCCGCCACGTTCGAGATTTGGGGAGCGCTGCTTCAAGGTGCTCAGCTCATCGGAATTGCCAAGGATCTAGTCCTTTCACCCCAGAACTTCGCAACCCAAATTCGTGAGCAAGGGATCAGCGTGTTGTTTTTGACGACAGCCTTGTTCAATCAGTTGGCAAGGGAAGTGCCCTGGGCTTTCCATTCGGTACGACACCTGCTATTTGGCGGCGAGGCTGTCGAGCCTAGGTGGGTTAAAGCCGTGCTGCAACATGAGCCACCGCAGCGATTGCTTCATGTTTATGGGCCGACAGAGAGTACAACCTTCACTTCCTGGAATTGGGTGCAAGACGTCCCGGAGGCGGCTACAACCATACCCATCGGTCGCCCGATCGCTAATACACAAATTTATCTGCTGGATCAGAATCTACAGCCTGTGCCTATCGGTGTTCCCGGCGAGGTGTACATTGGCGGTGCTGGTCTGGCCCGAGGTTACCTCAACCGTCCAGAGTTGAACACCGAGAAGTTCATCCCCAACCCGTTTGGCAAAGCAGCGGGTGGGCGCTTGTATAAAACTGGTGATCTAGCGCGCTACCTGAGTGATGGCAACATCGAGTATCTCGGTCGTCTTGACGAGCAGGTGAAGGTGCGGGGCTACCGCATCGAGCTAGGGGAAATTGAGGCTGTACTGAGACAACACCTGGCTGTAGACGAGGCAGTGATTGTGGTTCGAGAGGATGTCCCCGGCAACAAGCGCCTGGTGGCCTATCTAGTGATCAACCAGGCAACTGCACCCACGATTCCCCAACTACAGCAGTTTCTCAAGCAGAAGCTGCCCGAGTATATGGTGCCTAGTGCCTTCGTGCTGCTGGACGCTCTGCCACTGACACCCAACGGTAAAGTAGACCGCCGCGCCCTCCCGGCTCCTGACACGACTAGACATGAAGGGGAAGGAGCTTATGTAGCGCCTCAAACTCCTGTAGAGGAGATGGTCGCTGGAATTTGGGCTGACATTCTGACAGTGAAACAGGTCAGCATATACGATAATTTCTTTGATTTGGGTGGGCATTCCTTGCTAGCAACCCAGCTCATCTCCCGGGTGCGCGATACTTTCGGTGTAGAATTACCCTTCCGTGGTCTGTTTGAGTCTCCCACGGTAGCTTCCCTAAGCGATCGTCTGGAGAGACTCCTTCAAGCAGAGCAGGGTCTTGTGGCACCGCCCCTGCTGCCCGTGGAGCGGGAGGGAGAACTGCCTCTGTCCTTTGCTCAAGCTAGGCTCTGGTTCCTAGAGCAATTGGAACCTGGTAGCTGGGCATACAACATACCAGTAGCCGTGCGTCTTACAGGTTCGCTCGATGTAGCGGCACTGAAACAGAGCCTCCAGGAAATCGTCGAGCGCCACGAAGCCCTGCGCACTACCTTCCGGACGGTAAGTGGAGAACCGACACAGGTGATCGCCCCAGTCTTAGCCTTGACCGTGCCACTGGTAGATTTGTGCGATTTGCCAGAAGCCCAACAGGAGACCCAGGTCGAGCGGTTGGCTACCGAGGAAGCACAGCAGCCCTTTGACTTAGCAATGGGTCCATTGGTGCGAGCAACATTGCTACATCTGGGTGAAGCCGAACACGTACTGCTGCTGACAATGCATCACATTGTCAGTGATGGATGGTCGATAGGAGTCCTGATCCGAGAGCTGGCGGCACTCTACGAAGCCTTCTCGAGCCGGAGACCTTCACCGTTACCCCAATTGCCCATCCAGTACGCGGATTTTGCCCATTGGCAGCACCAGTTGCTACAGGGAGAAGTGTTGGCAGCTCAGCTTTCTTACTGGCAGCAACAACTGGCGGGAGCTCCAGCAGTGCTGGAGCTACCCACAGACCGACCCCGACCAGCGGTCGGGACCTACGGAGGTGCGACCCAATTTCTGGCTCTCTCGGCACCCCTGAGCCAAAAGCTCAAAACCCTAAGCCAGCGGTCAGGTGTCACCCTGTTTATGACCCTACTGGCGGCATTCCAGACGTTGCTTTACCGCTATACGGGACAAGACGACATCTGTATAGGCTCTCCCATTGCCAACCGCAACCGCAGCGAAACCGAGGGGTTAATTGGCTTTTTCGTGAACACGCTGGTTCTGCGCACAAATCTGTCGGAAAATCCAAGTTTCCAGGATTTACTATTTCGGGTGAGGGAAGTGACTCTGGGTGCTTATGCTCACCAAGACCTGCCCTTCGAGCAGTTGGTGGAAGCACTACAGCCCGAGCGGAACCTGAGCCATCAGCCACTGTTCCAGGTAATGTTTATCCTTCAGAATGCCCCGATGCCAGCTCTGGAACTTCCAGATCTGACCTTAAGCTCCCTAGAGAGGGAAAACTCGACGGCAAAGTTCGATTTAACCATGTCGATGGAGGACACCGAGCAGGGATTGGTGGGGTCGTTGGAATACAACACCGACCTGTTCGATACAGCAACAATTAGCCGGATGCTGGAGCATTTCCAGACCTTGCTAGAAGGCATTGTTACCGAACCCGACCAACGGCTATCAGACTTGCCCCTGGTGACACAGCCAGAGCGCCAGCAGTTGCTGGTGGAGTGGAATGACACCCAGACAAAGTATCCCTGCGACAAGTGTATCCACCAGTTGTTTGAAGCTCAGGTACAACAAACTCCAAATGCAGTAGCTGTAGTGTTTCAAGACCAGCAACTCACTTACCACGAGTTGAACATTAGAGCCAATCAACTAGCACACCACTTGCGTTCTCTGGGCGTAGGTCCCGATGGTCTGGTGGGCATCTGCGTGGAGCGCTCACTAGAGATGGTAATAGGAATGTTGGGTATCCTCAAAGCTGGTGGTGCTTATGTGCCTTTAGACCCAGACTATCCCTCTGAGCGCTTAGCTTATATGTTGTCGGATTCACAGGTGCCAGTGCTGTTGACTGAAGAAAAGTTGATGTCAAGGCTTTCGGAGCATCAAGCGCGTGTGGTCTGTTTGGATAAAGACTCGGGGGTAACTCTGACGGAGAACGAGGAAAATCCGGTCAGTGGAGTCAAGCCAGAGAACTTGGCTTATGTGATTTATACATCGGGTTCTACGGGAAAACCCAAGGGCGTTCTAGTTACCCACCAAGGATTATGCAACTTAAGTGCGGCACAAATTCGGCTCTTCGGTTTGCGCTCAGACAGTCGTGTTCTCCAATTCGCTTCATTTAGCTTTGATGCTTCAATCTGGGAAATTGTCATGGCTCTTTGTTCCGGAGGAATGCTTTGTCTGGGAACGCGGGAATCCTTGCTACCTGGACCTAGTTTGATGCAGTTTTTGCTAGAGCACGCTATTACACATATGACGCTCCCCCCGTCAGCACTAGCCACTCTACCGACTGAGGACTTGCCAGCCTTGCAGAATATCATCGTGGCGGGAGAGGCTTGTTCGACTGGCTTAGTAGCACAATGGTCAAAAGGCAGACGATTCTTCAACGCTTACGGCCCAACTGAATCAACTGTGTGTGGAACTGTGTATGAATGCTCCAATGGCAGCCACAAGCTACCCATTGGACGTCCCATCATCAACACACAGGTTTATATTCTAGATCCGCATCTACAGCCTGTCCCTGTGGGAGTTCCAGGCGAGTTGTACATTGGTGGCGCGGGACTGGCGCGAGGATACCTCAACCGTCCGGAGTTAACCAGCGAAAAATTTATCTGTAATCCCTTTAGTGATGAACCACGCGCTCGCCTTTACAAGACTGGCGACCTAGCTCGCTATCTGCCTGATGGTAACATCGAGTTTCTTGGTCGCCTTGACGACCAAGTAAAGATTCGCGGCTTCCGCATCGAGCTAGGGGAGATTGAGGCTCTGCTGGGACAACACCCGGCTGTAAACGAGGCAGTGGTTGTGGTTCGAGAGGATGTCCCCGGCAACAAGCGCCTGGTGGCTTATGTCGTACTCAACGCGTCGCCAGCGCCTTCAATGCAGGAACTGCTGCATCATTTCCTAAAGCAGCAGCTCCCTGAGTACATGGTGCCGAGTGCCTTGGTGCTGCTTTCGGCTCTACCACTGACACCCAATGGCAAGATAGACCGTCGTGTCCTCCCGGCTCCTGACATGGCTAGGCCGGAATGGTCAGGGGCCTTAGTGTTACCCCGCACCCCTGTAGAAGAGCAACTAGCGAGAATCTGGGCTGATGTTCTAGGGCTGCAACAAGTCGGCATCCACGATAATTTCTTTGAAGTAGGTGGAGACTCCATCCTTAGCATTCAAATCATCGCCAGAGCGAATCAGGCGGGGCTAAAACTCACCCCCAAGCAGTTGTTTCAGCATCAGACAATCGCGGAATTGGCAGAAGTAGCAGGTACAGGTGAAGCTAACCAGGCCGAACAGGGTTTGGTCACAGGAGAAGTGCTGCTGACGCCTATCCAGCGATGGTTCTTTGAACAGGAGCTGCCACAACCGCACCATTGGAACCAAGCGCTGCTGCTGGAAGTGCGGCAACCTGTGGACGTGGTTGTGTTGCAGCAGGTGGTGCAGCAATTGCTAGAGCATCACGATGCGTTGCGCCTCCGCTTTGTGCGCCAGCCCAATGGTTGGCAACAAATTAACGCCCTGCCAGATGAGACGCTAACTGTGGCACGGGTGGATTTGACGACGCTGCCGCAAACGGAACAAAGCGGGGCTATTGAAGCAGCAGCGACAGAACTACAGGCGAGTTTGAACCTAGAGTCCGGATGGCTGGTGCGAGTGGCGCTGTTCGACCTAGGTCCAAACCAGCACCAGCGGTTGCTGTTGGCGATCCATCACTTGTTAGTAGATGGCGTCTCTTGGCGAATTTTGCTAGAAGACTTACACACTGCCTACCAGCAGCTCAGTAGAGGGGAGGCTATTGTGCTGCCAGCTAAGACAACTTCTTTCCAGACTTGGGTTCAAAGGTTGAGCGATTATGCACAAGCGGTCGCGCTAGAGCAAGAACTGGACTACTGGCTGGATTGTTCGGGTTCTGGCGTCGCCCCCCTGCCATTAGATTATCCCCAAGATAAGCAAGTCAACACCGTAGCCAGTGCCAATAGCGTATCCGTTTCACTGAGTCTGGAAGAGACTCGCGCCCTGTTGCAAGAGGTACCGCAGGCTTATAACAGCCAAATTAACGATGTGCTGCTGACAGCTCTAGTACAGACTTTTGCGCAGTGGACTGGCACTGGGTGCCTGCTGATTGACCTAGAGGGACACGGGCGAGAGGAAATCTTGGAAGGGGTGGATCTGTCACGCACTGTGGGCTGGTTTACGACTCTCTTCCCTGTGCTATTAGACATAACGGAAGCTTCAGATCCAGGGGAAGCGTTGAAATCGGTCAAAGAACAACTGCGTTGCATTCCGAACCGGGGGATTGGCTATGGTTTGCTGCGCTATCTCAAGGAGGACAAAGCAATCGCCCAGAAACTGCGAGCCATTCCTCAGACCGAGGTGAGCTTCAACTACCTAGGTCAGTTCGATCAGATGCTGTCGCCAGATGGGATGTTTGGACTAGCAAAAGAGTCCAGCGGCTCAGAATATAGCCTCCTGGGAAGACGAAGCCATCTTTTGGAAATTAACGGGTTTGTGGCTGAAGGTCAGCTGCAACTCAATTGGACATACAGCTCAAATCTGCATCAAAGAGCTACTGTTGAGCGTCTCGCCGAAGGTTTTATGGCTGCAGTGCGATCGCTCATTGCCCACTGCCAATCGCCTGAGGCAGGTGGCTATACGCCTTCTGATTTTCCATTTGCGAAGCTGGGTCAAAAAGATCTTGATAAGTTCATTGCCAAAATCAGCCAAACCACCAAATTGAAGGAGAATATGGAGGATTTATATGAACTTTCTCCCATGCAGCAGGGGATGTTTTTCCACAGCCTTGCGGCTCCGGAGTCTGGCGTGTATGTCGAGTCTCTCAGCTGTAGCGTGCAGGGGAACCTGGACATTTCAGCCTTCAAGCGGGCTTGGCAGAAGGTAGTGGAGCGACATCCAGTTTGGCGTACCTCGTTTTATTGGGAGGGCTTTGATAAGCCCCTTCAAGTAGTAAACCGATGCGTGAGCTTGCCCTGGCAACAGCACGACTGGCGGGGACGTTCTCCTGTAGACCAGCAAGAGCAATTGGAGGCTTTCATTCAGGCAGAGCGAAAGCGGGGCTTTGAACTCTCCGAGACCCCACTGATGCGTCTAGCGCTGATCCAGATGGACGATGATGTCTACGAATTTATTTGGAGCCACCACCACTTACTGCTGGATGGATGGTCGCTACCTTTGGTACTCAAGGAAGTCTTTGCCTTTTATGAAGCGTTCTGCCAAGGTCAAGACTTACACCTGAAACGCAGTCGTCCCTACCGCGACTATATCGCTTGGTTGCAAGAGCAGGACTTGACGGGGGCTGAGGCATTCTGGCGACAGGCGCTCAGCGGTTTAAGTGTACCGACTCCGCTATCCGTCGATCGAGCATTGGGAAGCTTGTCGAGTGAGGTGGAGAGCTACGATGAGCAAGAAATCCAACTATCAGTAGCAGCGACAGCAGCCCTCCAGTCCTTGGCTCGAGGGCATCAACTGACTGTGAACACCTTGGTGCAGGGAGCCTGGGCGATCCTTTTGAGCCGCTATAGCGGACAGGAAGATGTCGTCTTTGGGGCTACCGTCTCGGGTCGTCCAGCAGAGTTAGCGGGGGTTGAGTCTATGGTGGGGCTATTTATCAATACCCTAGCGATACGGGTGCAAGTGTCGCCACAGGCTTTCCTGTTTGACTGGTTGCAGCAGCTCCAAGCTCAGCTTGTCGAGTTGCGCCAGTACGAATACAGCTCACTGGTACAGGTGCAAGGATGGAGTGATGTACCTCGAGGGCTGCCCTTGTTTGAGAGCATTGTAGTCTTTGAAAACTACCCGGTAGATGCTTCCTTGCAGAAGCAGGGTGGCAGCTTAGAGTTTCGTAAGGTTCGTGGCTTTGAGCGGACAAACTATCCCCTCACCTTGGTAGCATTGCCCGGTGCGCAATTGTCACTACAGCTAAGCTACGATTGCCGCCGCTTTGATGCGACTACTATCAGTCGGATGCTGAGGCATTTGCAGACTTTGCTCGAAGGTATTGTTGCCAATCCTGGAGAGCGCCTTAAGAACTTGTCGCTGCTTACACAGCAAGAACGCCATACTCTGCTGGTGGAGTGGAATGACACCCAGGTGGATTACCCCAAAGATGTATGTATCCATCAGCTGTTTGAAGCCCAGGTCAAGCGAACCCCCGATGCTGTAGCCGTAGTCTTTGAAGACCAGCAACTCACCTACCGGGAATTGAACCGCCGGGCGAATCAGGTGGCGCATCACCTGCGTTCTCTGGATGTAGATCCGGATAGTCTGGTGGGAATCTGTATAGAGCGCTCGTTGGAAATGGTAATAGGACTGTTGGGCATTCTCAAAGCGGGTGGAGCTTATGTGCCGTTAGACCCAGACTATCCCTCTGAGCGCTTAGCCTATATGTTAAATGATTCACAGATGCCAGTTTTAGTGACGAGTCAAAAGTTGTCTGCTGCATTGCCAGAAAACCAAGCGCGTGTTGTTTGCTTGGACGAAGATTGGGGGATAAACTCGGCAGACAGTGACCTAGCTCCAGTCAGTAGTGTTACAGATGAGAACCTGGCTTATGTGATTTATACCTCCGGCTCTACTGGAAAACCTAAGGGAGTGGCGATCGCTCATCGAAGTCTGGTGAATGCCTATCTGGCTTGGGAAGATGCCTATCAACTGCGGAGCTTGTGTACCAGTCATTTACAAATGGCGAGTTTCTCTTTTGATGTTTTTTCAGGAGATATGGTTCGGGCGCTTTGTTCGGGAGCGAAGTTAGTCATCTGCCCGCGCGAGTGGCTTTTAGAGCCTGAAAAACTGTATGAATTGATGCTCCAAGAGAAGATTGATTGTGCAGATTTTGTTCCAGCGGTTCTTAGGAATTTGATTCACTATTTGGAGAGAACAAAGCAAGACCTTAGCTTCATGCGGTTGCTGATAGTCGGTTCAGATAGCTGGCATATAAAGGAGTATCAGCAATTCCAGCGTTTTTGTGGCGCTCAAACGCGTCTGATTAATGCTTACGGAGTGAGTGAAGCAACCATTGACAGTTCGTATTTTGAAAGTGCCGCAGTCAGCTTGTCTGTTGATAGGCTAGTCCCCATTGGGCGTCCCTTTGCCAACACCCAAATCTACATCTTAGATTCCCATCTCCAGCCAGTGCCCGTCGGCGTTGCAGGCGAACTGCATATTGGTGGTGTTGGCCTGGCTCAAGGCTATCTCAATCAACCAAAGTTGACGGAGCAGAAATTCATCCCTAACCCTTTGAGCAATGAGCCAGGAGACCGCCTTTACAAAACCGGTGACCTGGGTCGTTATCTGGCAGACGGCACTATTGAGTTCCTGGGACGCCTTGACGACCAAGTAAAAATTCGCGGCTTCCGCATCGAGCTAGGGGAGATCGAGGCGGTGCTGGGACAACACCCGGCTGTAGACGAGACCGTGGTCATGGTTCGAGAGGATGTCCCCGGCAACAAGCGGCTGGTGGCCTATGTGGTGGTTAACCAGACATCTGCCCCAACAGTTTCCCAGCTGCACCTGTTCCTGAAGCAGAAGCTGCCTGAGTATATGATTCCCTCAGCGATAGTGAAGCTAGAGGCTCTGCCCTTAACCCCCAATGGGAAAGTAGATCGCCGTGCTCTCTTGGCTCCTGACACGGCTAAACCTGAGCTAGAGTCGGCCTTCGTCGCACCCCGTGACACTTTGGAACTGCAGCTGGCCCAGATCTGGGAAGATGTTCTGAATGTCCGCCCCATCGGCGTTACCGATAACTTCTTCACTCTGGGTGGTCACTCCCTCCTAGCTGTGCGCTTAATAGCTCTACTTCAGGAGCAATTTGAACAAAATCTGTCCTTGGCTACGCTGTTCCTTGCGCCGACAATTGAACATCTCGCTAGTAATCTCCGCCAGCCCACGGATGAGCAACAATGGTCTCCCTTGGTAAAAATTCAGTCCGGTGGTTCAAAGCGACCTTTTTTCTGCGTACCAGGGAGTGGTGGAAATGTTATCTACTTCTACCATTTGGCGCGTCATCTCGGTTGGGACCAACCATTTTATGGCCTGCAAGCACGAGGCCTTGATGGGGAACAGATGCCTCATACCCAAGTCGAGGACATGGCAGCTTATTACATTGAAGCGCTACAGAGGGTTCAACCACAAGGCCCTTACCTTCTAGGAGGTCATTCCTTTGGCAGCTATGTAGCATTTGAGATGGCCCTACAGTTGCTTCATCAGGGACAAGAGGTGGCTCTGCTCGCCATTCTGGACACAGAGGCACCGCTTTCTACAAACAAACCTGTAGAGGTTGAGCATGAGGATGATGATGCTAGATACTTAACCGAGCTGGCAATGACGATCGAACAATTGGTCGGAAAGAACTTATCGGTATCTTACGAGGATCTTCAGCCCCTGGCTCCGGACGAGCAATTGAACTACATTCTGGAGCGGTTGAAAACAGTCAACGTCTTCCCTCCAGAGACTAAATTATCGCAACTTCGCGGTCTGGTGCAAGTTTTCAAAGCTAACAATCAAACTCATTATGTGCCACACGAAGTATATCCGAATCAAATTACCGTTTTCTCTGCTAGTGAACAGTTCTGCGATGATCCAGCCATGGGTTGGGATAAGGTTTCTTCTGAACCCGTAGAGACCTACTCAGTCCCGGGCGATCACAACACGATGGTGACCGAACCCCACGTCCGGGTTTTAGCAGAAAAGTTAAGAGCCTGCCTCGATAAGGCACAGGCAGATGATGAAAGAAAATAAGATCACCCAACTTCAGGGGGCGACAACGAGTCTAAAGAGGTTGCTCCATCAGCTTGATAGCTCTTAATCCCCTCTGATAAAACGCTCGCCCCTTAGGAACTAAACTCATCATGGACTCTACCCACTCCTGACAGCAGTCCAAGGCAATCAACCAATTTTCGCCATATAAACCAATCCAAAACTTACTATGTCTTTTTCTATTTCTCCCTGGCTCTTTGAGACGACATACATAGGGCTTGCTGAATAATCGATCGCAATTGACGTGGCGAAAGGTTATTCGAGGGCGCGAGCGAGAGTAAAGTGCAAGATAAACAGGTAAAATAGGTCAAAACCCGTGCATCACCACCTGCGAGCGTGTACC
>NZ_JAUBVJ010000139.1:0-14417 GCF_036702785.1 Microcoleus sp. AR_TQ3_B6
CATTAGTCATTAGTCATTAGTCATTAGTCATTAGTCATTAGTCATTAGTCATTAGTCATTAGTCATTAGTCATTAGTTATTAGTTCAAAACTTCCGCAACGGGCACATGGTGAGGGTGAGGGGGCGATATTAGATTTTACCAGACTTTACCCGGATTTTTATTTAATTCGCCTTAACTCGCCTTCATCTGTACCCGAGCGCTCTGCTTAATGGGAATCTCAATCACAAATTCTGCACCTCTATCGGGCTGCGAAAAACACTTCAAATCTCCGCCGTGCTTCTCCACCACAATCTGATAGCTGATCGATAATCCCAAGCCAGTGCCCTCACCCAGAGGTTTAGTTGTGAAAAAAGGATTAAACAGCCGATTTCTTACATCGCTTCTCATCCCCGGCCCATTATCTTTAAAACTGATTCTTACCCACTCGCGATTCAGCATAGAAGTAGCAATCGTAATCGTCCTAGGCTCGTTTTTAATTTGCTCCGGGCTGGGTTCTCGATCGTAGTGATTCAAGGCATAAATGGCATTGCTTAGCAAATTCATAAATACCTGATTCAACTGACCGGCATAACATTCTATTTGGGGCAAATCTCCGTATTCTTTAATAACTTGAATAGGCGAAGAATTCGGCTTAGCCTTGAGCTGACTCTGCAAAATTACTAAAGAACTGTCGATTCCCTCGTGAATATTAACCGGTTTCATCTCCGCTTCATCTAGTCGCGAGAAGTTCCGCAACGTCAGCACAATCTGACGGATACGTTCTGCCCCCAATTTCATCGAATCCAGCATTTTAGGCATATCCTCTTGGATAAACTCCAGCTCTATTTGCTTAATTAAAGCTTCGATTTCAGGATATTTATGGGCATCGTGCTGCTGGTAAAGCGTGATTAAACTCAATAGCTGATGAGTGTAATCATTGACATAAGTTAAGTTGCCATAGATGAAGTTAACGGGATTATTAATTTCGTGGGCAATACCTGCAATTAGTTGTCCTAAGCTAGACATTTTCTCAGTCTGAATAAGCTGAGATTGGGTGTGCTGTAAATTTTGCAGTGCCAGTTCTAGTTGGATGGCTTTTTCTCGCTCTCGCGCTTCCGATTGCCGCAATTTATCCTCTCTTTCTTGGCGGGCGCGCTCGTTTTCCTTAAGCTGTTGCACATGGGACAATGTTTTGTTGATTGTAATTTCTAAATCCTGAAAATCTATAGGCTTTGTCAAAAAATCAAAGGCCCCGCCGTTCATTGCCTTTCTGATATTTGCCAAGTCGCCATAGGCAGATATAACTACTGTTTTGACCATAGTAACTAGCTCGTTAAGTTTCGCGAGCAAAGCCATACCATCCATGACTGGCATATTAATGTCTGTCAGTACAATATCTATATCCGGCTGCTCTCGCAATGTTGAAAGCGCTTCTACGCCATTATGTGCAAAAAAAACTTGATATTCTCCTGTGCGGATCTTTTTTCTAAATTTCTGGCAAATTAAAGATTCTAAATCTGGCTCGTCATCCACAAATAATATTTTAGCTGGCACAGTGCAAGCCATTTCGGTCGTAGGCGACATTTTTGGAACTCCTGGGATTCATTAAGTTATCCGACGAGTAATTTTTATCTACTTTACGTCCTATTATAGATGATTTCAGGAGTCATGAAAAGGCTGACTTCTACAATGGCAAACCCGACGGCTGGAATAGGCTCTGAGTTTGATAGAAGTCGATGGATTAGCTAAGGTCGAGTGCCGGCCTAGTTTGTCTGATAGGAATTTCTATCCAGAACTCTGATCCCTGCCCCTCCTCGGAAAAACACTTCAATGCGCCCCCATGCTTCTCCACTATAATTTGGTAGCTGATATAGAGACCCAAACCAGTACCCTCACCTACAGGCTTAGTAGTAAAAAAAGGTTCAAAAATACGGTCTTTCACCTCGGCGGTCATTCCTCGCCCATTGTCCCGAATTTGAATGACGACACGGGACTTTTCCTCTAGCAGAACAGTGCGAATAGTCATGGCGAGTTGGCGAGCCAAGATGTCATCTAGCGACCGTTGTTTGTTGTACTCATTCAAAGCATCAATCGCATTAGAAAGAATGTTAATAAACACCTGGTTTAGTTCTCCAGCATAGCATTCGACTAAAGGCAGAGCGCTGTACTCCTCGATGACTTGAATCTCTGGACGCGCTGTCGTTGTTTGAAGTCGATTATGCAAAATCAGCAGGCTGCTTTTGAGTCCTTCGTGAATATCGACAGACTTTATGTTAGCTTCATCCAGCCTTGAGAAGTTACGCAAAGACAAAACAATCTTGTGAATGCGGTCAACACCACATTTCATGGAAGCCAGAATTTGGGATAAATCTGCTATCATAAATTCCAAATCTATGGCTTCGATTTCAGTTTGAATCTCAGAACAGGGAGGGGTGTACTGCTGCTGATAGAGATGCAGCAGGTGCAGTAGGTTTTGGATATAATCACTGACGTGGCTGATATTGCCGTAGATAAAGTTGGCGGGGTTGTTGATTTCATGAGCAATCCCCGCAACCAGTTGACCCAAAGAAGACATTTTTGCAGTCTGAATCAGTTGAGCTTGGGTCTTTTTTAGCTCTTGCAGACTTTGTTGTAAATCCTGAGCTTGTTCTCTAGCCCACGCTTCTGATTGCCGCAAATTCTGGTTTTCTTTTAACTGTTGCACATCGCGCAGCGTTTTGTTGATGGTAATTTCTAAATCCTGAAAATCTATCGGCTTGGTGAGAAAGTCAAAGGCACCGAAGTTCCTCGCATTTCTTATATTTCTTATGTCGCCATAAGCTGATATAACTACTGTTTTGAGGGGGATATCTATCTGATTAAGTCTAGAGAGTAAAGTCATGCCATCCATTTCAGGCATATTAAGATCCGTCACTACCATATCTAGATCCGGGTGTTCTTTCAATCTTTCCAGCGCTTCTACGCCATTATGAGCAAAAAAAAGCTGCCATCCTGCCGTGCGGATATGTTTTTTAAATTTTTGGCCAATCAGAAATTTTAAATCAAGCTCGTCATCCACAAATAGTATTTTAATTGGCATATTTTTATCCTCGAAGTCTTGTGTATGCAAGTTGTTTTATTTTTCTTACTAAGCTAATTGTGGATACTCCATATTGTGAATATTTTTTCTTTTAATTCGTCAAAATTAACGGGCTTAATAATATAGCCATCCGCTCCATAGTCCATAGCGATTTGGTAATTCTTATCGTCTCCATAAGCGGTAATCATGAAAACTTTGAGATTGGGAAATTTTTCTTTGATAAGCTTCAGCAGTTCTAGCCCGTTCATACCAGGCATATTAATATCAGATAATATCAAGACAATAGACGCTTTGTCCTGGGTTTCTAAGTAGTCTAAAGCTGCCTCTGCCGACAGGGCAAAATAAAACTGAATTTGCCCTGCTTTGATTTCTTTTCTAAATTTTTGCTTGAACAGTGACTGGATATCTTCTTCGTCGTCTACCACCATTATTTTCATTTTTTTAAGTCCTTAACTTCTGCTAGTTTTTTGGGAAAGGTGATTATAAACTCTGTGTATTTTCCTACTTCTGTTTCGACTTTTAGTTCTCCACGATGTTGCTGGACGATAACATCGTGGCTGATAGAAAGACCTAGACCAGTACCTTCCCCAGCAGGCTTTGTAGTAAAAAAGGGATTGAAAATTTTATCGAGTACATCGGGCTTCATACCCGGGCCGTTATCGCGAATGCGAATTTCAACGGTCGAGTCCAGATTTCGAGTTCTGACATCAAGCTGGGGTGAAAATTCTTCTCCCATTTCTTGTTTCTTTTTGTGGGCTGCATAGCAAGCATTGTTAATAATGTTAAGAAAAACCCTGGCAATGTCTTGTGGCACGACCTCTACTTCGCCAATGTCATTGTCATAGTCGGTTTCTATGGTAATGTTAAAAGCAGCTTCCTTCGCTCGCATCCCGTGATAGGCTAGATTGATATATTCGGCTAATAAACTATTTATATCTGTAGCTTCCCAGTGACCGCTTTCTCCCCTGGAATGCAAAAGCATATTGCCAACGATTTTGTCGGCTCTTTGACCGTGTTGATTGATTTTTTTTAGATTAGCGGTGAGATCGGTTAATAGCTCAGCAATATACTCACTTGTTTCTGGTTCTAACCGTTCAGTTTGATTTTCAATTTCTTGCAAAAGTTCTTCGGTTAATTCAGCAGAAAGTTCTGAGAAATTGTTGACAAAGTTTAAGGGGTTTCTGATTTCGTGGGCAATCCCTGCGGTTAAACTGCCGAGAGAAGCTAGTTTTTCTTGGACAACAATTTGATTTTGCATAGCTCTGAGATTTGCTTCTATCCGCTGGCGCTCTTCAATCTCATTCTGCAGTTGCTGCACAGTATGGGTGAGTTGAGATGTACGATTCTCGACTTTGATTTCTAGTTCCTCATTAGCTTTTTGTAGGGCTTCTTGGGCTTGCTTGCGATCGGTGATATCGCGCACGATCGCCACATATTGTTGCAGATCCTGATTGGAAAGGGAAGCGTCTTGGGAAAATCGGTCTGAGATAGCAACTTCCAGAATGCGCGAACTACCATCGGACAACTTGAAAGTTTGTTCGCTACGACTGAGCCACTGCTCTGGGTGAACCCCTAATCCCGGCAATAATTTGTTCAGGTAAGACCCAATTAACCTAGGAGAATCTATTCCGAAGACGCTTTCAGCAGCGGGATTAGTTTGACGAATTATACCCTTTTCATCCAGCACTACAATAGCATCTAGGGCAATGGTAAAGAGCTGTTCTGCTCCCTCTCTTGCTTCATCCATTGAGACGACTTGCGGTAAACTCGTCCAACAGGCAACGGCCACCCCAATAAAAGCAACTGTCACGAGTAGCACTACCAATAAATTCAAGCCAACAGTAGAGTTAGCATATAATTTGAAGCCAAAAATCCAGCCGATAGTAACGGCGCTGACGATCAGTAAGATTAAAACGACAACCTGAGACGCTACAAAATCCGGGATTTTGCCCTGGCTGCTATTGCGGTAAAGCCGAATCCACCACGATGGATGGAAAGGGGCAAAGGCAATGCGACTCATCCCTGCATCGACTGCTAAAACCGCAAGGGGAAAAAACAATCCAATGATAAAGTCTTGCCAGCCCCAAGCCCAGCCTCCCACGACTAGAACCACCGCATCTACTACGAAAAAGCCCAGGGACCACCAAGGCCACCGAACTTCTGGCTTATCCCGGCGCAGCCACAGTGAGAAATGGAACATCATCAGGCAGACAACTAAGCCAACATTAGTAATCGCCACCAGCCGAGGAATATTTCCCCAAGCTAGACAGATTAAACTGAGAACCAAAACTAAGACAAGCCCAAATCCAAATACACCCCGTCTGGATACAACTGCGAATGTTGGCGAAATATGTCCGTCTACGGCAAGTTGGTACAACATCCGGGGGCAGTTGGAAACAATAGTCGCGCAACTCAGAAGACAGCTAGCGACTACCAGAAAGGTGACAAGGGTGGGAACCCAGGGCCCCCACAATACCTGACAGGCAGCTAATACATTCAAGAATACGTCATCTTTCAGACCTGGAGCGGTAGCCAAGCGCATCAGTACCCAGGCACCTCCCAAAATAACAGGCAGCATCCCCAGTGCGGAAGTTTTGAGAAACTGCAAGGTTTTAGTAGGGTTGCGGCTATCGGCTACAAAACTGGCGGCGGAGTCACAGCAGTAGAAGATGTATGTACCGAAGTAAAACCACTTAGCCCAGTCAATAAAGGTGAATTGTGGCCAAGTGGTGGGGAAAAAGCCGGGACTGTTTGGGGAAAAAGCTAACCAGAACAGACCATGAATGGAAAAAACGGATAATACGCCGACTGTCGGCAACACAAAAAAGGCGTGCAGAATACTTAAGGCGCGGGTGCCGCTGAATGTCAAAATGAAGGGTAGGAGCGTGAAGGTAATATTTAGTAAGACTTCAGGACAGCGAAGACCTAAACTATTGAGGTTGACTTTGATTAGCTGCGTCAGTACGATCGCAGAAATTGGCAGTGTTGCTACCCAGCTTAAAAAGTATCCGATCGCCGCATAGCTTCCCAGACCAGGATAATTTTTCAGCATTTGAGCCGTATAGTTGGGCGTTCCCCCAGCCATGTCTGGGAAATACTCGCCGATGCGTTTTACCTGTAGGTTGAGCATCATACCCATGATGATGCCGGGCAACCAGACGAAGATGGCGCCTTGTCCCATCCCTGCCTGGATAACTGTGGCGATAGTAAACCAATTGGCGTGACCGGTGAGCCCAAAACCCCAAGTTTCTAAGGCACTCAGGCTTCGGGGCAGCCGCATGAGCGATCGTCTATTCAGATTTTCTCTTAGGGAAGGCTGAGTTGGTTCTGAGTGGTAGCCGTTTTCCGGCTGGTGTCGGGTGTCTGTCGCCATCAGTTTTACCTCTTATTTTGGGGATTTTTCTGTCGCGACCCTGATTTTCTTCAGCTTGAGAGATTTTAACTTTTTTCCGTTAAGCATTTTTGCTAGTCTTAAGTTGTGGCAAAGCTGCTTTTCCCAGTAAACCATGAAAATCTATCTCAATCCATCTTTAATATAACCAGGACTTACGCAACTGCCACATATCCGTGTACCAGCACCCTAAATTTAGACAATAAACATCAGACAATCGGGAATTTTTAGTGGCTCAATGGAATGATATCATTTCCGGTTACACCGTCCGTGATGTTGACTGTTGACTGTTGACTGTTGACTGTTGACTGTTCACTGTCAACAGTCAATAGTCAACTCGAATTTACTATTCCGATGCTAACGGATTTGATATGATTTGATAGAATCCAGTGTTTAATTTGATATATTATTTGACCAGTTTTATCGGCTAAACAACTTACGCAACTGCCACATATCCGTGTACCAGCACCCTAAGATTAGACAATAAACATCAGAAGGTCGGGAATTTTTAGTGGCTCAATTCAATGATTTGATAGAAGCCAATGTTTAATTTGATATATTATTTGACAAGTTTTATCGGCTCAAATTTTGAGCGCTAACCCACACCAGTTGATGGTAAGTAATAGGATTTATTTGAATTCTAGCTTGACGACACTGGCAATATTCTATATCGGTTAGTTGCTTGATTTCCCTAGGAAATTGCTCAATTTTCCAACGAATAGCACACAATTTTTGTACGTCCTGCGTGCTGGCTGGAGTTTTGTCCTTAGTCGCGACTCTCAACTTGTCAGTGTCCCGGACTGGTTAAGGTCATGGGTGAGGGGGCGAGCAACCCCTCACCAGGTGCCAGTTTCGTAAGTCCTGACCTTATTAGCAGGGTGCGATCGCGCCCTGCACTTTACTACTACAGATAGTGTAAAAATATAGCCTTTGTCAGTAATATGAGGTACTATCTGGCATCGGGCATGGGGCATCGGGCATGGGGCATGGGGCATGGGGCATCGGGCATGGGGCATGGGGCATCGGGCATCGGGCATCGGGCATCGGGCATCGGGCATCGGGCATACCTCACCACGCGATCGAACCGCTATAAAAGGAATTCAGCGTAAGTCCTGTTCTGGTTTTTTCCCTCTTCCTTCTGACTTCATAACTTACGCAAAAAATGGTTCAATCCGCTATTGGTAGAGTCTGTGTGCGCGGTCCGGCGCACCCTATAGATAAAGTTTGTGCGTCCTGGACTGTTCCCTCTTCCTTCTTTCTTCTCAATAAAAAACCTCGGTTTCTTGAAGAAACCGAGGTTTTTCCTACCAACTAAGAGAGGAATGAAAAGTTAACAGGTAGTGGTTGCGGGAATTCTGCATTTCTCGCACAACCCTCTAAACCAAACTACGGGCAAATTCTAGTGGCAGCTTCTTTAAAGCTGTTTCATTTCCTCTTCAAGCACCCGAACCAAATCTTGGTTCCCACTGGATCTAGCTACTTCTATGCGGTGCATCAGTTGCTTGTGAATGTTAGCGCGGTGGGTTTCTGCTACTTTTTTTACGTTTTGACGATTTGTGTTCATGGTGGACGTTCCTTATATTTATTTTGGTGTACCTGCTACTTCTCTAATATAGCGCTAAATTTCAAAAAGTATCTAAATTTACCAAAAGTTTATAGTTGTTGACCGATCGACCACAATAGTGTATAATCATCGCCATAAGTCAATAGAGATATCTTGACAATCAAAAAAAAATGTAGAAAGCTAGAGCTGCAGAAGGCTAGACTGCATTCGGCAGAAGGGATTCGGCACAAGTATAAATTCTCCCCATCTCCCAACATTTACTCAAGGGGTAAGGTACTTATGGCGCACCCAACATTTACTCAAAACTCAAAACTTCCTCCAGCGCCTCTACCAACTGCTGAAGGTGTGCGAGCTCGTGAGTTGCCATCAGCGAAATCCGAATTCGACTCACGCTTACAGTCGGAGGCCGAATCGCGGCAGCAAAAATACCCCTCTCCTTGAGTTTGCTGCCGACTGTTAAAGCGGAGGCTGCATCTTTTAACGGAAGACTGAAAATTGGGGAGAGGGAATTGCTAATTGGTAATTGGTGATTGGTAATCGCGCAATATTTGAAAGTTTCGATATTTTGTCGCAACCGAACTCGGCGTTCTGGTTCTTGCTGTACAATTCTCACAGCTTCCAAAGCAGCCGCGGCGTCAGCAGGCGTCAAGGCTGTAGTATAAATCCAACTCGGAGCTCGATTGCGCAGAAAATCAATTAAAGCAGCAGAGCCCGCAACGTAGCCGCCTAAACTTCCCAAAGCTTTGCTGAGTGTCCCCACTTGAATCAGCGGTGTTCCCGTACACCCGAAATGTTCTGCACAACCGGCACCGCTAATACCGAAAACTCCTGTAGCGTGAGCTTCATCTACTAATACCATGCAGTTAAATTTTCCGGCCAAAGCTAACAACTGCGGTAGCGGACACAAGTCCCCATCCATGCTAAAGACGCTATCGGTAATAATTAAACACTTGCGGTATCTCGCCCGATTTTGCTCTAACTTGGCTGTTAAATCCTCAAGATGGCAATGACTGTATTCTAGGGCAGTTGCACCGCTGAGTGCGGCTCCGTTTTTCAGGCTCGAATGGTTGTACTTGTCAGATAATATTAAATCGCGCTTGCCGACAACGGAGACGATCGCCCCTAAATTCGCCAAATATCCCGAACTGAAGACTAAAGCATCTTCAGTTTGTTTTAAATCAGCAATAGCGAGTTCTAGCTGTTGGTGCAAATCGCGGTGTCCGCTTAGCAACCTCGAACCCGTCGCACCGGTACCAAATTCCTTAGTTGCAGCCATAGCTGCTTGAATTAACCTGTCATCGCCGGCAAGTCCGAGATAATCGTTGCTGGCAAAGTTAATCAGCCGGCGGGCTGCTAATTTTACCACAGCCCCGGGGGAACTTTCGATCGATTGTGGCGATCGATGCCAATGGGCGCGGCGAATAGTGTCGAGGGACTTCTCTATCCAAGCGTAAGGGTCAGAATTCATATTGGAAAGCGATCGGGTAATAAGTTATATTGTCTTATAATGATTCCCTGCCTATCACAGAAGCATATGCCCCTCACTAAAAAATACAGATTAGTCACCCGCAGCGATTTTGACGGTCTTGTCTGTGCCGTTTTGCTCAAAGAACTCAATATGATCGACGAGATTAAATTCGTGCATCCTAAAGATATGCAGGATGGAAAAATCGAAATAACAAATAACGATATTAGCACTAATTTACCCTATGTTGAGGGAGTTCATCTAGCTTTCGATCACCATTTCAGCGAAACTCTCAGACACGACAAAATCAAAATCAACCACATCATCGACCCCTATGCAGCTTCCGCAGCTAGGGTGTTGTACAAATATTATGGAGGCCAAGCAAAGTTTCCTGATATTTCTCAGGCGATGATGGCGGCAGTTGACAAATCAGATTCCGCTCAATTTACCAAAGAAGAGGTTCTGCATCCGGAAAAATGGGTGCTGTTAAACTTCATAATGGACGCCAGAACCGGGTTGGGAAGATTTAAAGAATTTACAGTTTCCAATTATCAGTTAATGATGCAGTTAATCGATTACTGCAAAAGTCATAGCATCGAGGAAATCTTGCAGCTTCCTGATGTGAAAGAAAGAGTAGACCTCTACTTCGAGCAAGAAGAAAAATTTAAAGATCAAATACAGCGCTGCGCCCAAGTTTATAATAATTTAGTTGTTTTGGATTTGCGCAACGAAGAGGTGATTTATGCGGGGAATCGTTTTGTAATTTACGCTTTGTTCCCCGAGTGCAATATATCGATTCACGTACTTTGGGGACTTAAACAACAAAATACTGTTTTCGCCGTTGGTAAATCAATCTTTAACAAAACTTCTCAAACCAATATTGGGGAGTTAATGTTAAAATATGGTGGAGGCGGACACCAGAATGCCGGAACTTGTCAGATTGAGAATGATCGAGCTAGTAAAATTTTGAAAGAGTTAATTGCCGAGATACAGCAAAATGGTTAAATAGGCTTGATCTTTTTTGCAGTCAGGACTTGAGTCTTTGATTATTTTAATTTTCAGGACTTTAGTCCTTATTACAAACGGGAATTTTCAGGACTAAAGTTTTTACGGCAAACGGGAGTTTTCAGAACTGAAGTCCTTACGGCAAACGGGAGTTTAGTCCTCAAGGTTTTGAGCTGGCGAGTTCTGGGCATTGAGATTTTCTGAACTCTTGCCTTTGACTGGCGGCAAATGGTCTACCAAACCCATCTCAAAAGCGATATCCGGCAACTCATCAGCATTATATTTTCCTGGCTCAAACATTCGCCCGGGAGTAAAACAAGGCTGTTTCAATCGTACCACTTCCCCGGGTGAAAACATTCCCCTAAACATTTTGCGTTCGAGTCCCATAATTTCCGCTCCTAAAACAATTCTCGCATTAATCTTAGCAATTTTTGAGCCACAGCTTCCCAATTAAATAAATCCGCCGTCTCTCTAGCTTTTTGACCTACCTGAAAACGCATCGGGTCTTCAACAATTTTTCGCAACTGTTCGCGAACAGACTGAACATTTGGTTCTGCCCAATGAGGAGCATTTGTGATTTTTAGAGACTGAGTATCGTAACACTTTCGGACGGGAATTAGATCGTAAGCAATGGGATAGCAGTTATCAGGATTGGCGTACTCAGTCGGACCGCCGTACATAGTCATAGCGACGGGCAAACCTGCAGCAAATGCATCCAAAATTTTAATCGCAAAACCCTCGCCGCGAAACGGAGCTAAAAAAGCATCGGCTGACAAGTATAAATCAGCTAGTTCTACTTTATTATAAAATTTAGGTACGATCATAATTTTTGGCTTTAACGTGCCAAATTGTTTTTCGATATTGACGAGATGCTCCACTATAACACCTGGATTTTTGCCGCCATCTTTGATAATTAACTCTACGGTGGAATCATTTTTAAACTCTTCACAAAAAGCTTGAATGGCGAGATCCGTGCCAAATCTATACAAATCAAAAGAATTGGTCATGTGCAGAATATACTTTACATCTTTTTGGGTTTTTTGCGGTCTGGGAACATAGAACTGCGAGATTAAAGGATTGAAACCTAGAGGCATGACTGATATTTTGTCAGCCGGACATCCAGCATTAATTAAAACGTTTTTAGAATATTGGCTGACGGCTAGTTTGTGGGATAAGTTATTGACAGCATCGTAAATCCAGTAATCATAATTATCAGTGTTTTGGGCGAATTCGTAATTGATCGCAAAAAGTTCTAAGTTGAGATGTCCCTTAAGTTCTTTTAAAAAAAAAGGTTTCCAGTAATGAGACCATTTGATGTGAAATAAATCTGATGGTGGGGTGTTCATCCACTTCTCTAGCAGGTCGTTTTCTTCGGGTGTGGAATTGCGGGTGAGGTGAGAGGCAATTGTCGAAGGTTCGACAGAAATAGGAATTCCTATTTTGTCTAATGTTTTCGCCAGGGATAGCGTAATGTCGGCGAAGGAGTTAAAGTGTTGAAAGCTAACGTTAAAGTGAACCATATTTATTAGTTATGAGTTAGTTGTTATTAGTTCTTTGTTAGGAGTTCTTAGTTAGGAGTTTTTAGTTAAAAGTTATTAATTATTGGTTATTAGTTATTGAGGCAGAGCCTGCGGGTATGTATTCCCAGGCAGAGCCGGGGAACAAGACTGGAAGACTAAAATACCAAGAAATAACAACTAATAAATAACACATAACAAATAACAACTAACTAATGACTAATGGGCCGATCGCACTAAAATAACTGTACAGTCGCACCCGCGCGCCACAGCTTCCGGGATGTTCCCCTGAATCACCTGCTTCAGCAGCCCTTCGCGACTCGCTCCCAGGACGATCGCATCGCACTGATCGTTCTGAGCCAAATCAATTAAAGCATCAGAAACCGATTTAGCGCAAACCGAAGTCGCTATTATCGAACAGCTAATCCGGCGCTTGATAAACTCCGCTGCTTGCTTTAATTCCCCCCTATCGGGTTCTGCAACAGAAGGCTGGTGAACCTGACACAATTTTATCTCCGGTACAGCACTCGCAGCCACCAAAGCCGGTAGCAGCCGCAAAGCGGCAGCTTGCTTGTAACTGCCGCGAATAGGCACCAACCAGCGGTGCAAACCCATCAGCGTGTGCAGCCCCAATTCTGGCCCTGGAATGTCTGAATTCGGCGGGGAAAGTTCCGTCTCTGGAGTCGCTGATGAAGAGGATTTCGCCAATGCGGGATTATCTGCGCCGTCAACTCCTTCGGGATTTAACTCCCATTCTACAGACGCATATTTCCGCCCGCTGAAAGTGGGGGAAAACTCATTTTTCTTGCGTGTGGCTAATAGTTTTTCGCTCCACTTCACCAAAACCACTTCGCAGCCGGCTTGCCGAATCACGGTATCGACAACATCGCCAAAAATGCGTTCTTTTGTGGATAATTCGCCTTGCCAGCCCATCAAAATTAAATCGATGTGGCGCTCCCTAATTGTCTCCAAAATCGCGTTAGGCACGTCATGAGCTACCCGTATTTGAGTGTGAACCGGCAAGTTCCAATTGCGAACAATTCGCTCGGCTTGTTGCAGCAGGCGGCGGCTTTTGGTTGTCCGCACTGCGCTTTCTGAGGGGGAACTGTTGCGCGGTACTAAGATGATTTGCAGGCATTCTAATTCGTAATTGCGATCGCGCGCAATGGCCGCGGCCAGCCGCAGCAAAGCGGGTGCTGTTTGGGGGTTGGAAAGCGGCACTAATAAGCGGCCGTTTCCGACTTGCGGGGCCCTGGTTTGATAGACAACATAGGAAGGTTCTGGATGCGGGCCCTGGCTTGTTTCTCCGCTGAGGCGATCGGATTCAACTCGGATAATGTCGCTGCGGGTAATAATTCCCACCAAACGCCGGCCTTCTATGACTGGCAAACGGCTGATATTGTAGTTGTTTAGCCTGTACAATACCTCGCTTAAAGTATCCTTTGCTTTGACTGCGATCGGCCCTACAGTCATAAATTCTTTGAGCAGGGAGTTGCCGGACAAATTGCGCTCGCTGGCATTTGCCAAATCGGTTTGACTGACAATTCCGACTAATTTGCCATCTTCAACGACTGGAAATCCTCGGTGGTGCGATCGCGAAAAAGCCTGCATCACTTCATCGAAAGTCAGCATACTCGAAAGAGTTTCAACTCGGCGCTGCATCACGTCATCTGCGTGCAAGTCGCTCAAAGTATTGCTGGCAGCTTTTGCCTGCGTTAGTTGAATGCCGTTAAACTCCAAAAGGCGATCGTACAAAGAGCCATTATCCACCTTTTCCGCGACTAAATAAGCAACTACAGAACAAATCATCAAAGGCAGCACTAATTTGAAATCCGCCGTAATTTCAAACACAATTACTACCGCAGTAATCGGCGCCCTAGAAACCGCACAAAAAAACGCTCCCATTCCCGCCAAAGCGTAAGTTACGGGCAAACCGACGCCCAGGAAATCTGCCTGCACAATCCCCACCATGTGACCGAGTGCAGAACCGAGAACTAGGGCGGGGGAAAACAATCCTCCCGGGGCTCCAGAAGCAGCGGAAATAATTGTTAGAAAAAAGTGAGCTACAAAAGCGATTAAACTCATCATACCGCTTGCTTCACCAGTCAGCAAAAACTCTCGCAAACCCGTATTGTTGCGGAAATTATCTGGGAGAAAAGCTATTACTGAACCGCAGATTATGCCAGCTAGAGCCATTCGTGCCGGCAAAGCTAATTTGAGCGACCGCCTGTTAAATTGCAAGCTAGCAATAATCCCTTTGGTGAACAAAGCTCCCAGCAATCCCGCTAAAACTCCTAACAGTATGTAGAACGGGATTTCCTGAGCATCAAAACTGGTTGGGTACGCGCGCAGGTTCAAACTTAAACTATCGCCGCCCAAAAGCTGCGAGACAACTGCACCGATAAATGAAGCGATA
>NZ_JAUBVJ010000140.1:0-14298 GCF_036702785.1 Microcoleus sp. AR_TQ3_B6
TCCCGCCCGTCCAAAAAGGACAGGCGGGACGCCCATCCCACTTTCAAGAGTGGAAGTTATTTAATTCTCATTCCTTAGCTACATCATGTAATAACTGTATTTGATAGGAGTTTTTCGAGTGAACGCTGCCGAACAAGCCAGAAATATAGAAGTTGCCAGCAAAATTGCTGCCGTTGTTAATTTATTCAAGTCCGAATTCCCGGATACAAAAGTCGATTTGAAGCCTTGGATGAATGACGAGGATACCAGGGAACTTGTAGATCCAGATTCGATCGACATTGGTTTCCATTTCCCCGGTAGAAGCCGCTTGCTGCAAAGCCGCAGCATCCTGATTCAAATCCGATTTTACCAAGATCCAGTAGAAGGAAGCCGTCGGGCGATCGGGGTTGAGGCGGCCGGTTACGATCATACTGGTCAGCAGTGGCGCTTTTCCACCGTGGAAAATTGGAGTTTTCTCGGTCAAACCGAACCCGCTGCGGAGTCGGCCCAAAAGCTAAAAGACTTTTGCCGCGAGATATTCGGTTTGTTTAATAGTTAAGTTCCAGGGATTGTCGCAGGGATTTGGCGCCACATCCTAAGTAAATTGATATCAATTATCTTGCACCATTGCTAATAATCCCTTTAGAGGCGTTGCTTAGAGCAACGGTTCACAATAAAATTAAATTTTTGTGGAACAGGCATCCTGCCTGTTCTTGAGAATGGTGCGAAGGAGTGAGTTATTTCACACTATCGCAATTGTCGATCGACCTACAGCCAACAGGATAAGCAGATTTGTAAGTCGTCGGACGCTTGCCAAACAAAGTATAGCGGTTATCGCGGACTTGTTCGTACACGCGATCGCCCATCCACTTCATCCCCGGCATAGCCCGGTAAGCAGCCACAAACACCTCGCCTCCCGGCAACATCCGCCCTATTTCCTCCGCCGCATCGCTGCCCTGCCAGCGCCGTTGGGGGGTGTTGCCATCTATCAAAATCATCCCCATTTCGCAGTCAACAGAGGTAATTCCAAAGCGATTTAATTGCTCTAAATCTTGCATGGGAATATACTCAAACCGCTGGCCTTGGTCTAAGTTTTCTAGTAACTGTACCAAGGTAACGCAGAGATTGCAATTGCCGTCGTAAATTACGTTGTAATTCATTTGATAACTTCCTAAGCTTGCGATGAAATATTGCAGGAGTTGTACCTAACTAACTGTAGGGGGCGCCGCACCGCGCACCTTACTAACAAACTGTTTTGCTGACAGGAATCTCGATGGCAAATTCCGTCCCTTGACCCGGTGCAGAATTGCACAAAAGCCGCCCGCCGTGCTTCTCCACCACAATTTGATAGCTGATAGACAGCCCCAAACCAGTACCTTTACCAGGTTCTTTAGTAGTAAAAAACGGATCGAACAGCCTTTCGTGAACATCTATCGGAATCCCCGGTCCGTTGTCAGCAATCCGAATCACAATATGAGAAGGATCCCGAATTGAATCATCAGAAACAGCAGAATCTGCCTGAATCAAAGCATCCTGTTCATATTTTACATCCGTACAAATCCGCAGCGTCGGCGAAGGACAATAAGGAATAGGCGCCAGTTCCCCGTCCGCCCACTGTCCAGTCTCCATTGCCTCTTCCAAAGCATCAATTGCATTGCTAATAATATTCATAAATACCTGATTCAACTGTCCTGCATAACACTGTACGCGGGGCAAATTTCCGAACTCTTTGATCAGCGTAATTTTCGGATGTCCTGCCGTTTCTTTGAACCTGTGCTGCAAAATCAACAAAGTGCTTTCAATTCCTTCGTGAATATCCACCTGCTTTTGTTCGGCTTCGTCCAATCGCGAAAAATTCTTCAGCGACAGGACGATCTGGCGAATTCGCTCTGCTCCCATTTTCATAGAATTTAACAGCTTCGGCAAATCTATGAGCAGAAAATTTAAATCAATATTATCTATCTCTTTTTGAATGGCCGGTGTTGGGTGCGGGTATTCCTGCTGGTAAAGTTGCAGCATTTTTAGCAAGTCTTGAAAGTAATCGTCAGCGTGCATGACGTTACCGTAAATAAAGCTAACTGGATTGTTGATTTCGTGAGCAACGCCAGCGACTAATTGCCCCAAACTTACCATTTTTTCATTTTGAACCATCATGCTTTGAGTTTTCTGCACGTCCCGCAGGGCTTTTGCCAATTCTTGATTTTTAGTCCTCAATTGACTTTCTGAAAGCCGCACCGCTTCTTCTGCGTGTTTGCGCTTGGTAATATCTTTACGGATTGCTACATATTGATGGGGTTCTCCGCTGCTATTTAAGAAAGGTACAATCGTAGTATCCAACCAGAATAATGTGCCGTCTTTAGCTTGATTTTTCATTTCTCCCCGCCAAACCTTTCCCTGGCGGATGGTAGACCAAAGCTGCTTGAAAAAATCTGCTGGGTGATAGCCAGAATTGACAAGTTTGTGGGTTTTGCCGATCAGTTCTTCTCGGGAATATTTGAATAGTTCGCAAAATTGATCGTTGACATAGGTAATGACTCCGGATTCGTTGGTATTCGAGACAATTGCTGATTGATCCAAAGCAAATTTTTCAAATTCCAACTCTTGGAGAGTTTGGCGCAATTCTGCTTCTGCAAGTTTTCGATCGCTAATATCGGTAATCATCCGCAAAACCCCGGAAAAATTGCCCTCAGCGTCGAAGGTTGGCGTCGCCGATACGATCGCCCACAAGTGAGAGCCGTCTTTGCGAGTAAACCTAAAATCGTGGCGTTCGCGAATGCCTTGCCGCCTGCGCTCCACGTAACTTTCTGCTATTTCCTTAGATTCTGCGTCGATAAACTCAAATAGCGATCGTCCCAGCATTTCCTCCACAGTATACCCCAGCATTTCGGCCATTCGAGAGTTAGCAAAAGTCGTGATGCTTTCGGCGTCAAACATCCAAACACCCTCCGAAGCCGTCTCAACAATGCAGCGGTAATAACTCTCGCTTTCCCTGACTGTTGCCTCTGCTTGCTTGCGTTCGGTAATATCAGTTTGCACCGCAATAAAACCTTCGAGTTCCCCGGTTTCGTGATAAATTGGGGCGATGGAAAGCGCCACCCAATAACCCCTTCCATCCTTGCTGTAATTGTAAATTTCCTGATTGAACGGCACGCCCGTAGCCAAAGCCGATCGCAGTTGAGCAATAGTTAGCGGGTCCGTTTGAGGGCCTTGCAGTACATCACCCGGTTTTTTTCCCTGCATTTCTGCCAGCACGTAACCGCTAATCCGAGTAAATCCTTCATTCACCCATTCAATGCAGCCTTGAGCATCAGTAATAATCACACCCTTTTGCGTTTTTTGAGCCACAATAGCCAAGCGCGACAACTCTGTTTCAGTTTTTTTGCTTTCCGTAATATCTTCAGCAATACCCAGAATGTACTTAGGCGCGCCAGACTCGTCAAACAAAGGAACTTTTTTCTTGTGGACAATCCGCTTTCCCCGGCGGGGAAGTTGGATAGTTTCTTCAGGCAAATCGACGCATTTTCTCGTTGCCAACACTTCTAAATCTTGTGCTTGGAAGGAATTAGCCTGCTCTGAATCCAACAAATCAGCAGCCTTGTGTAACATCACTTCATCCTTGGAATAGCCAAACAATTCTTCGCTAGCATTATTCCAATAAATAAATTTTTGTTCCACAGCATCTTTAATAAAGACACTAATCGGCAGATTTTGCAGTACCGCATTCAGAAAATCTTGAGTGTTTCGCAAATTTTCCTCAGTTCGCTTTCGCTCCGTAATATCCAAAATCACTCCGTCGAGATAAACCACCCGAGACAGAGAATTTGCGCTGGGCAAAACCGGCTTTATCGGCGAAACCCGTGCTGCCAAAAATCCCTCTCTTTCCCCTTGTCTCTCTTGTCGAACTCTACTCTCCTGGGCCTCACAGCCAACAGCTTGACCTTTTTCGTAAACCCAGCTAATTGCGCCGTCAGCCCGGACAATACGGTATTCAAGGATGTACGGAGTTCCAGTTGCTACACTTTTTTTGACAGCAGCATCCACATTTGTGCGGTCTTGAGGATAGATAATGCTGGCAAAAGAACGGACGCAATCGTTAATAAAATCAGAAGATGGATAGCCTGATATTTCTTGAACAGCCTCGCTCAAAAACACCATTGTCCTAGTTAATGGGCCGTCGGGGCTTGTACAGTCGCAGGTACAGCGGTATACAGCACCGGGAATATTAGCTACTAAATTTTTATATTTTTCTTCGCTGCTTAACAAAGATGAGCTGTCTTCGTTATTCCGATCGCCGTTCTTAAGTTTAGAAGAATTCGAGGATATTTGCATGATTTTTTCACTTGTGAGTGCGGGGGCAAGTGTTAGAGTAGATGACCCTATTAACAGTGAATTTAATTTAGGAAATTATTCATTATAAACTAATATAGTACAAAATTAGTTCTGCGAACATTATGAAAATTTGATGGTGGCTAATAGGTAGAGCTAATTAAGCCTAGAGAGGTAGAAAACAGTTCGGTAACGGATGTAACGGATTTAACGGATTTAACCGATGGATGTTGAGGTTCCAGGGTTCGAGGGAAGATTTTCCCACTTTCCCACTTTCCCACTTTCCCACTCCCCCCATCTCCCCACTCCTCCACTCCCTCACTCCCCCACTCTCGTTAGAATAAGATAACTTGCCTTGCTACCGTGAGCCCCTCAAACAAAACACCATGACTCAACAACAACCCCGGATTTGCATTCTCGGCGGAGGCTTCGGCGGACTCTACACAGCCCTGCGCTTGAGTCAGTTACCCTTCTCCAAAACCGAAAAACCGGAAATTGTCCTAGTTGACCGCCGCGATCGATTTTTGTTCGTTCCCCTGCTGTACGAACTCCTGACCGGCGAACTTCAAACCTGGGAAATTGCCCCACCGTTTGCCGAAATCTTGCAAAACACAGGTGTGCGCTTTTGCCAAGGTACTGTCTCCGGCATCGATTTGGAGCAAAAGCGAGTGCATTTACACGACGGACCAGAAATTCCGTGCGATCGCCTTGTTTTAGCTTTAGGCGGCGAAACCCCCCTAGATATGGTCAAAGGTGCCGTTGAATACGCTTACTCATTTCGCACCCTCGACGACGCCTACCGCTTAGAAGAAAGACTGCGGTTTTTAGAAGCCAGCAACACGGATAAAATCCGGGTGGCCATTGTCGGCGCCGGTTATTCGGGAGTAGAATTAGCTTGTAAATTAGCCGATCGACTCGGAGACAAAGGTCGCGTGCGGTTAGTCGAGCAAGGCGACATGATTCTGCGGACATCGCCGGAGTTTAACCGCCAAGCCGCCACCAAAGCTTTAGAAAAACGGAAAGTGTGGATCGACTTAGAAACAGCAGTAGAGGCGATCGAAGCAGACACAATATCCTTACTTTACAAAGGACAATTAGATGTTCTCCCCGTAGACATAGTATTGTGGACCGTAGGAACTCAAGTTAGTCAAGCAGTGCGATCGCTACCCCTCAAACAAAACCGCCGCGGTCAATTAACAATCAATCCGACAATGCAAATTATCGACCATCCAGACATATTTGCCTTGGGAGACTTAGCTGAATGTCAGGATGCGATCGGTCAAAAAGTCCCCGCAACAGCCCAAACAGCCTTCCAGCAAGCTGACTACACCGCCTGGAACATTTGGGCATCCCTCACCGGTCGCCCATTACTTCCTTTCCGGTATCAGCCGCTAGGAGAAATGATGACATTAGGAATAGACAACGCCACCCTAGCCGGTCTAGGAATTCAACTCGACGGACAACTAGCACACATTGCTCGCCGTTTAGCCTATCTGTATCGGATGCCAACATTAGACCATCAACTAAAAGTTGGTTTTAATTGGATTAGCAAGCCGCTTCAGGAGTTGCTTAAAAGTTAGTTAATTGTTGACTGTTAACTGTTGACTGTTAACTGTTGACTGTTGACTGTTAACTGTTGACTGTTAACTGTTGACTGTTGACTGTTGATTTTAGGACTTATGATGGCGGCCCAGAAACCTGGTTTTGCACGGAAATACTTCACTACTACCCGCAGATTTGGTAAAGGCATAGTTTTTTATCTCGGTGTAGATAATAGAATATTAGCCACGATAAAAAATGCAAACTTCCACATTAAAACAGCCAAAAACCGAACTTCCACCGTTGATAGAGCGGGAAATTTTGTTCGGAAATCCTGAAAAAACTAGCCCCGAACTTTCACCAGACGGCAAGTATCTCGCCTACATTGCACCAGATGAAAACAACGTTTTGCAAGTGCAACTGCGTACCGTCGGTCAAACAGACGATCGCCAACTGACAGCAGATAAAAAACGAGGCATCCGCATCTTTTTCTGGACTTACAGCGGCGAAGAGTTAATTTACCTCCAAGATGCCGACGGTGATGAAAACTGGCATTTATTCTCAGTCAATATCCACTCAAATCAGGTTCGCGACTTGACACCATTTCAAGGCGTTCAAGCTCAGCCGATCGCCTTTGACCGCAACTTCCCCAATGAAATATTAGTGGGAATGAACATCCGCGATCGCAGCAAACACGACGTTTACCGCATCAACCTCAAAAATGGTGCCGTAGAATTTGACACCGACAACCCCGGTAACATCGTCGGTTGGACTGCTGACGCCCAATTTCAAGTGCGGGCGGCCACAGCCACCACTGCCGACGGCGGATCGGAATTGGTGTTTCGGGAAACTGCCGACAAGTCTTGGGAAAGCCTGCGAAGCTGGGGGCCCGATGAGGAAGGCGGTGCCGTCATGTTCTCAGAAAACGGCAAAATTCTTTACATCATCGGCAATCACGATGCTAACGCCGAACGTTTGATCGCATTAGACTTAGAAACCAAACAAGAAACCGATCTCGCCTCTGACCCAGAATACGATGTCGGCGGCATTGTCGTACACCCCACCAAGCGAGAGATTCAGGCAGTTTCCTTCTACAAGGACAAGCAAGAGTGGCAGATTTTAGACCAAAGCATAGCAGAGGATTTTGAGAATCTCGGCAAATTTCGCCCCGGCGAATTCTCCATCACCAGCCGCAACCTCGCCGATACCACTTGGCTAGTCGCTTACATGACAGACGACGGCCCAGTTTACTACTATGCGTTCGATCGCGCCTCCAAAACCTGCACCTTCCTGTTCAGCAACCAACCCAAACTCGAAGGGCTACCGCTATCATCAATGGAACCCATTTCTTACACCGCAAGAGATGGTTTAACCATTCACGGCTACCTGACAAAACCGGTTGGTGTCTCAACCCCCGTACCGACAGTCTTGCTGGTTCACGGCGGCCCCTGGGGACGCGATACCTGGGGTTACGATTCAGAAGCCCAATGGCTGGCAAACCGAGGTTATGCCGTTTTGCAAATCAATTTTCGCGGTTCCACCGGCTACGGCAAAGCCTTTCTCAATGCCGGCAATCGCGAATGGGCCGCTAAGATGCACGACGACTTGCTAGATGGGGTTAATTGGCTTGTAGAAACTGGAATTTCCCAACCAGATAAAATTGCGATTATGGGCGGTTCTTACGGTGGTTATGCTGCCTTAGTGGGATTGACTTTTAGTCCCGATGTTTTTGCCTGCGCCGTCGATATTGTCGGACCAAGCAATTTGATTACACTGCTGCAAAGTATTCCCCCTTACTGGGAACCCCTCAAAGCAAATATGTATCACCGCGTCGGCAATTTGGAAACAGAACCAGAGTTTCTCAAATCGATCTCGCCCTTATTTTTTGTCGATCGCATCCAGAAACCTTTGCTAATCGCCCAAGGTGCCAACGACCCGCGAGTCAAAGAAGCAGAAAGCGAGCAAATTGTCAATGCCATGAAGCAAGCCGGCAAACCTGTAGAATACGTGCTTTATACAGACGAAGGACACGGATTCGCGAGGCCAGAAAATCGGCTGCACTTTTATGCGATCGCCGAAGAATTCCTAGCCAAATATTTAGGAGGCAGATTTGAACCTGCGGGCAACATTGCCAATCATTCTGGCGTGGTGAATCCGCAAACAACTCACAACTGAAAAAGTTTGTAGTGAGGGCTAAAGTCCTCCAAGGTAAAATCCTAGGCAATCAAGACTAAAGTCCTTACTACAAACCAATAACAAATAACAAATAACAAATAACCAATGACCAAAGTAATTTTTTTAGACGCCGCCGGTACACTATTTGACGTTCGCGGCAGCGTCGGCGAAGTCTACGGCAAATTCGCCCGCAGTTGGGGAATAACTGTTTCTAACGAAGACTTAAATACAGCTTTTTTCCAAAGCTTCGCTGACTCAAGCCCGATGGCATTTCCCGGAAGAGAATTAGCAAAAATTCCCCAACTCGAATTTGAATGGTGGCAAGCAGTTGCCACCAAAGCTTTTCAAATAGCAGGCGTTTTCAACCAATTTGCAAACTTTCCCAAATTCTTTGCCGAACTCTACGCTCATTTTGCCACCGCCGAACCTTGGTTCGTCTATCCCGACGTATTGCCAGCCTTAAATAAGTGGCAGCAGCAAGGAATTGAACTAGCAGTAGTATCGAATTTCGATTCCAGAATTTATGCAGTATTAAAAGCACTCAACTTAGCCGAATATTTCACATCAGTGACAATTTCTACCGAAGTTGGCGCAGCAAAACCCGACTCTCAAATTTTTACCGCTGCTTTGCAAAAGCACAACGGCATTGCCGAGGATGCGTGGCATATCGGCGACAGCTTCAAAGCAGATTATTGCGGTGCTAAAGCCGCTGGATTAAAAGCAATTTGGTTGAACCGAGAACAGGAAAAAGTAGAATCAGGCAAATTGCCTTTAACTGAAACAAAAATAGAACAGTGCAGCAGCCTTGATTATTTGGCATTTTAACTTTACAATTTTAAGTAACGTACACCATTTAATAAATCAATTATCTTTAGGGTGCGCCGGACCGCGCAGCTTATGGTTATCTGTAGCGCGCGCGCTGCAAACGTTACCGTTATTGACTAACGTACAAGATTTAATACATCAAGAGCTTTACTGCTATAGGGAGACTGTAGTATCAAATCATGAAAAAAACATCGCTGACAACTATATTAACAGACACAATCACCGTGTTTTGGGGAGAATGGTTAGATTTGCGAGTCCGAATCCTGCCAGTTGCCGCCGCTGGTTTAGTATCCCCAGTCATTTACATTCTCGCTTTTGGTTTTGGGTTGGGAAGTTCCTTGCCTAAACCTGCAATTGGCGGCAATTATCTAGAATTTATGCTGCCGGGAATGGTAGCACTCTCATCGATGACAGTAAGTTTTACCGGCACAGTATTTTCGATTTGCGGCGAACGCCTTTTTACTAAAACATTTGAGGAATTGCTGTTGCTGCCAATACACCCCCTCGCTTTGCACGCGGGCAAAATGCTAGCAGGAATATTGCGGGGAATGCTGACTTCAGTGTCGGTGATTTTAGTAGCAGTTTTGTTTACTCAAAAGCTCGTCTTTCTGAATCCGCTATTTTTGTTAGTGATAATTCTCAACTCCGCTGTATTTGCGGGCCTGGGAGTGATAGTTGGGTTAACCGTAAAATCTCTGGAATCTGTGGGATTGTACAACAATTTTCTGATAACTCCCATGTCATTTTTGGGAGCGACATTTTTCGACCCAGCGACGCTACCCGTAGCCCTGAAAGGAATAGTTTATCTGTTGCCGCTGACTTATGCCAGCATTGGATTGAGAGCCGCTGCTTACGATGTGGCTAAGTTTCCCTGGTACAGCATAGCTGTTTTGTTAGTGGCTGCGATCGCCTTTTCTTTAATCGGCGCCCGTCAGTTTTCTACCCAACAAGACTGAAGAAAGCGATTAGTCATTAGTCATTAGTCATTAGTCATTAGTCCCGGACTTACATCATAGCGGTAAGGCGCGCAGTGCCAACCTGCAATAATTAGGTTTTGCGTCGAGGAAGGGAGTTATTAGTCATTAGACTTCTTCCATTCATGCCAAAACAATCTTAAAATTATCTGCGTTTATCTGTGTTTATCTGCCTGACATCTGCGGTCGATCGGCTCTCTCAAAGATTTATGCAAAAAGTTCATTAACTATCGGCTTAAAAGATATGAGAAAGTAACTTATAAACCAACCGAAAAATAGCTGTTCCAGCGATCGCACCCAAAGCAGCCAGCCATCCCACAAACAACAAGCCAGTGATCGGAGCACCAGGATAAATCATATTTGCCGCCGATCGCAAAGCCGGGAAAAACCACAGCACAGCCAGAGTACCAGCGCCAATAATCAACATCTCAGTCTGTTCGATCGCCCTGCGGTACTGGCCGTAAATCAGACCCCCCACAATCATCCCCAACAATCCGATACCAACGCCCGGAGACAGCGGCAAACTCCTCAGGGCGATCGCCAGCAGCCCCCCCTCAAAACCCGTAAACGCCGCCCCGGACAAAACCTCCCAAATCGAAAAAGCCCTTCTCGGCGAAGGTGGCAGCCCTCCAGGAGGAGTCGCAGGAACAGGCACAGGAGGCTGCTGAGGCGGTGGTGGCTGCTGAGTCGGTAGGGGAGTCGGAGTCCGTAGGGTCGGCGGCTGGAGGGCGATGCTAGGCTGTTGAGGCCGAGACATCAGAGCCGCTTCTACCTCCGCTGCCGATTGAAACCGCTGGCTAGGAGCTGATAATAACATTCGATCGAGAACGTGAGCCAAACGCGAACTTACCTGCACCCGCGAGTGCCAATTCCATACGTTTCTGTAACTATCAAACAACTCCGTCGGCTGCAAACCACTGAGCAAAGTAATGCAAGTCACACCCAAAGCATACAAATCCGTTGCCGGATACACTTCTTGCCCGCTCATCTGTTCTGGGGGAGCGTAACCCAAAGAATAAATACCAGTCGAAGCTTTTGCACTCCCAACACTTTGTGTTACTTGTTTAACAGCCCCAAAATCTAATAAATAAAGCCGACCATTTTTACCCCGCATAATATTAGCAGGTTTAATATCCCGGTGAATCGAACCGCGAGAGTGCACAAAATCGAGAATCTTCAAAATTTCCCGCAGCACCTCCACCGTCTCGGCCTCCGAAAACTTGCCTTTAACAGCCAGTTCATCCTCCAAATTTTCACCGTCAATAAATTCTTGAACCAAATAGAAAAACTGATCGTTTTTTCCCGGCTGCAAACTCGAAACAGTCACCTCAAAAAACGCCAGCAAACGCGGAATTTGCGAATGTTCGTTTCCCAGCTCTTCCAGCACCGCCGCTTCCCGTTCAAAGAGAGTTTGAGCGATTTTTAGCTGTGCCGGAGTCAGGCTGACCGACGGCTGCAAAAGTTTAGCAACGCACTGCGGCATCGCAGGAGTATCGCGGTCTCTGGCCAAAAACGCCGCCCCAAAACCGCCTTGACCCAACAACCTCACGGGCAAATAGCGGCCCCTCAAAATCAGGGGCATCCCGCAAGTCGTGCAAAACTTTTGCTGCACCGTTTTTAGCCGCGAACTGTCATCGAGGTCGGGAAAATAGTTTTGAGGGCGCGGGCAGCCCGGGCGGGTGCAGTAAACTTCCATTTTGGTTTGGTAATTGGTTGTTGGTAATTGGTAATTGGTAATTGGTAATTGGGAATTGGGAATTGGGAATTAGTTATTTTTCCCAGGGGTTATCAAACCAGATTTTAATCTCTCAACTAACCGCCAACTGCTAACAACCGGCGACCTCATAGATTAAGGACCCGCCGAGTTGGGAGTTGCTATTTCTATGAATCCCAAATCGATCGTCGGGGGTTCTTTCTTGTCGTGGATGGTGGAATAAGTAGCAAAGGTCGGCAAAATTTCATTGCTGAAAGCCTCTGCTGCTTTAGAACGGTAGCGGTTGGGGTTGTAAATCAGCGACAAAATCCGAGTTACCAAAACTTCGTCCATTTGAGTTTTGTGCAAGACGCCCATGAGCAACTCTTTTTCGATCGCCGAAACCGAGACAAAAGCAGCTCCCAGCCCCGACTGAACGGCATTTTTAATTGCTTCGATCGAGTTGAGCTCCATCTCAATTTTCAAGCGGCGCGTGTCAATGCCGCAGCGAGTCAGTACCTGATCGATTACTTTGCGGATAGTAGACTGCGAATCGAGGGAAATAAACTGCAATTTGTAAAGGTCTTCTTTTTGGATAGTTTCTTGTTGTACCATCGGGTGAGATGGAGGGAGAATCAGAGCCAGTTCGTCCTCAGCGTAAGGAACAATTTCTAAAGCTTCTACAAGTTCGGTAGGAATTTCTCCGCCAACAATTGCCAAATCGATTTGCCCGTTGGCCACACTCCACGCCGTGCGGCGGGTCGAGTGAACGTGAAGCTGTACCGCTACATCCGGGTACTTTTGGCGAAACATCCCGATCATCCGAGGCAGCAAATACGTCCCCGTTGTTTGAGAAGCGCCCACGATCAAAGTACCGCCTTGCAGATTTTGCAAATCTTCCAGAGCTCGACACGTTTCCTGGCAAAGCGATAAAATTTTCTCGCCGTAACTCAGCAGCAGGTGTCCGGCTTCGGTCAGTTGAGCCCGCCGCCCCCCCCGGTCAAACAGCGGCACGTCCAATTGTCTCTCTAAGTTTTGCACCTGCAAGCTAACAGCAGGCTGCGATACATAGAGGCTGTCTGCGGCGCGTTTGAAGCTTCCTTCAGAGGCGATCGCCTTGAGAATGCGTAACTGGTCTAAAGTGAAAGGAAGGTCAGACATATATCTAAAATTGTCAGTTGGTGTAGGGGCGGGTCTTATGTCAATCTCTGCGGTCAATCGACAAGCTGGTTCGTAAGGCTGTGCAAAAGTCGGAATTGACTTCGAGGCCAATCATTTGACTGCAACAGACGCAACCTTACAGGCAGTTGTACTCGTCCTCCGTCCTCCGTCTTTAGTTGTTATCCGGTCACTAATGACTGATGACTGATGACTGATGACTGATAACCGCTGATTGCTCCCATAGATACTTTGTGACACAAATTGGCCGAGAATCAATAACTTTTCTTAATATTTGCAATGACGATCGACTTGGCGCTCGACTCCCACTTAGTTATTCTGGGCCTGTTACTGGTTTTTGCGATCGCCCACAGCGGTTTAGCAGCCCTCCGGCCCTCCGGTGAAAAGCTGATCGGGCCGAGACTTTACCGGGTTTTTTTTGCCCTTGTCAGTTTGCCGCTAGCCGTCATTCTGATTGTCTACTTTTTCAACCACCGCTACGACGGTTTGCAGCTTTGGCAAGTACAGGGATTACCCGGAGTTAAACCTGCTGTTTGGATACTTTCGGCAATTTCTTTTCTGTTTCTGTACCCAGCAACTTTCAACCTCCTAGAAATTGCCGCCGTCCAAAAGCCCCAAGTTCACCTCTACGAAGCCGGCATCATTCGCATCACCCGTCACCCGCAAATGGTGGGACAGGTGATTTGGTGCGTGGCCCACACCCTGTGGATTGGCACTAGCTTTACCCTCGTCACTTCCCTCGGTTTGGTACTTCACCACCTGTTCGGAGTCTGGCACGGCGACAGGAGACTTCAGGCTCGTTTTGGAGAATCCTTTGAAACCATCAAATCTCGAACCTCAATAATTCCATTTTTGGCCATCCTACAAAAGCGTCAAACCCTTGATTTGCTAGAGTTTCTGCGTCCTTCCTACGTAGGTGTAGTCATTTTTACGGGCCTGCTGTGGAAAATTCATCCTTTTTTGATGCGTGTAACTAGGAACATATACTGGTAGCATGATCCCTAGGATAGAAAAAAATTATTAAATTTTGAGGGATCATGGTGTTGTCGGTTAGCGAACGCACTTTTGCACAAGAGGTGTTTCAAGCCTCTACCCCCGTTTTAGTTCACTTTTGGGCGCCTTGGTGCGGTTTGTGCCGCGCGATCGAACCCACGCTTACGACATTTGAGGCGGAGTGGGCAGTTCAAGTCAAGGTCGTAGGAGTAAATGCCGATCAATGTTTCAAGTTGGCCAACACCTACCGGCTGACAAGTTTGCCCACGCTGATTTTGTTTGAGGGCGATAAAGTTCGATTTAGATTTGAACATTATCAAGGACGCGAGGAACTGCGGCGGACTCTGGATTCCTGGATGCTCGCGACTAACCTAGCTTCCCCATCTCAACGGCTGCAATGCCAGGAAGTAGCCAAGAGGTAACATCTTTAACTGCCATAGCTATTAGAGCCCCGACTTCTTTAAGAAGTCGGGGCTCTGGGTCTTCTGCTTTTTTTAAGTGAGCTTACTTACTGACAGTTTGAACTCACATCTTGCATCGGTAGTGCTTTTTTGTAAAGGACAGAGGAAAACAATCTATCTTATTATGCAATCCCCATTTTTTTTCTGATTTGTT
>NZ_JAUBVJ010000141.1:0-13949 GCF_036702785.1 Microcoleus sp. AR_TQ3_B6
GCCACGTGATTTATCCGTGGAATCAATCCCTTTTCGAAAATCGAAAATCCTCAAGAAAGAGCATTTATCCGTGGGGTAAATCTAAAATCTAAAATCTAAAATCTAAAATCGATTGACGGCTTTTTTTTGTTGTTTACAAGTACCTGTTTCTGCTATATAGCAATCCTAAATGATTATACTCGTTACCAGGAAGAGCCTGGTAAGCTGTTATGCACCTAGATTGTTTATGGTATTAGAGGGGGATTCGGGGAGAGTCCGAGAGGGTCCGAGGATTTGACGAGTTTTGATATGGGCTCGAAATATGCAATTTAAATGCAGAACAACTTAACGCATATCTGGAGGAAGAGCCTCCATAGTCTGGGCCGAGACTCTTCCTCGCTTACATCGGTTAAGAGGCTCTTCCTGGAAGTTAACCAGTTATTGAAACTGATGCGAGGATTGCTATAGTCCTCTATTTCTTTCTCTGCCGGAATCTGCGATTTTTATGCACAGCTTCTCCAGAATTTAGAAAAGTTTACATAAATCGCGAATTTCTTGGGGCGGGGACTCTGTTGGTGCTGGTGTGCGCACCCTACAGCAGATATTTGCGGTTTGTCTTGAATGCTATAATCGTGTGGCGATCGCCGTTTCCGTGTCAAATATTCCCCCCCACATCCAAACTTTTGCCAACTGCTGCCGCCAACTGCGCTATTAACCGCTCCAAAATTATGCAATACAAATCTCAGCAGCACCCTCAAAAACACAAGACTCAGAAAAAAATTAAAACAGCTATTTTTTACTGTTTGACAGCAATATTTTTCTGTCCGATTACCGCGAACCTCGCTGCAATTGCCCAAAATACGGACCAGGGCGGACTTAACGGGCAAGAAATGAGAAATTTGCTCGATCGGGGAAACCTCACCGAAGCCGTAACCAGAATCGAACAAAACTGGGAAGAAGAGTATCAAAATTACTTTGAACAAGATTTTGCGGCCAGTGCGAAAACCGCCGAAGCAATATCAAAAACTCTCTCCCGCCTAGCAGTTCAAACAAAGAAAAAACCTGCTGTAATTTACGCCATCCCGCGCACCGACCAACTAGAATTAATTTTAATATTACCCGATCGCCCGCCCATTTTCCGCAGCGTCCCCTCAGCAAAACAAGAGAAACTGCTCTCAGCAGTCAAAGAATTCAACAGTGAAATCACCAACCCCGTAAACATCAACACCACCAGCTATCTAAAACCAGCCCAACAACTCTACAAATGGATAGTTGCACCCCTAGAAACAGATTTGCAAGCAGCAAAAATTGAAACCTTGCTGTTCTGCGTCGGGGAAGGTTTGCGAACCGTACCCCTAGCAGCAATGCACGACGGACAGCAATTTCTGATCCAAAAATACAGCCTCGCCCGCATCCCCGCCTTCAAACTCACAGACAGCAATTACACCGACCTCAGAAACGCGCAAGTCCTAGCAATGGGAGCATCAGATTTCCCAGAAACGGCGAACAAAGAACCGCTGCCAGCAGTCCCGTTAGAACTCGGCGCGATCGCCCGAGAGTGGCCAGGTCAATCTTTTCTCAACCAAGATTTCACCATAGTAAACTTGCAATCCCAGCGGCTGCAAAAAAAATACGGAATCATCCACCTCGCCACCCACGCCGAATTCCGACCCGGAACCCCAAATAACTCCTACATTCAATTTTGGGACACGCAACTGGGTCTCGATCGAATGAGAGATTTAAAATGGAACAATCCGCCTGTTGAACTGTTAGTATTAAGCGCCTGTAGAACCGCCTTGGGAGACAAAGAAGCAGAACTCGGATTTGCAGGCTTAGCGCTGCAATCAGGAGCAAAATCAGCCCTCGCCAGCCTGTGGTACGTCAGCGATGCGGGGACTCTCGCCCTAATGACCGAGTTTTACCAGCAGTTAAAAATCAGCAGGCCAAAGGACCCTCCCATTATTAAAGCTGAAGCTCTCAGGCAAGCACAAATTGCTGCGATCGAAGGCAAAGTGACGATCGAAGGCGGTCAACTGCGAAGTTCCCGAGGCGAAACTCCCTTGCCCCCGTCCATTCCCAAACTCGACAGCAAAGATTTATCCCATCCGTATTATTGGGCAGCTTTTAGTATTATCGGCAGTCCTTGGTAAGTGCCCGAAAGAAACAGGCTTCCCTAGCCTGTTCCACAACGAGAATTGTGCGCGAGCTCCGTAGGGAAACGGCATTGCCTAAGTCCGGCGCGGGGATCTACCGATGGCACAGAAGAAACTAAAATTCTGGTTCTGTAATGCTGCGCGCTTTTTCTTGACCGATCGAGGTGATAAACTGTACAACATATAGTAATTCAATGCCTGTAGCTGCAAAAAAACCACCTACCGCAAACCTTCCAGCAACATAGCGGGGGTCTTCTAGAGAAAAGAAAGATGAAAAAATTAGAATTTTTGCTACAGAAAGAGGGCGATCGCGCCTGGTTGCCCCTAGAAACCCCCGACGTGGAAATTCTAGAAGGCAAATACCGCGTCGTTGCTCGCATTCAGCATCCCAACACCGACATTGAAATTCGCGTTACCCATACTTCCTTCGACGAACCGGCACAGCGGAAAGTCCAAAGCCGATCGGCCCGCACCAACCCCGAAGGATTAGTTGTGATCATTCCCTACACCAGGCTCAAACCCGGACTGTGGGAACTCTCCTGCTTGCCAGATCCCAAATCAACACCAGCAAAAGCTTGGCAGTACGGCGTTCAGTTGGAAGTATTGCCTGCAGAATCCGAAACCTCCGCACCCCTACCGCCGATCGACCAAACCGAACCGGCAACCTCCCCCTCACACTCATCCAAGGCAGCACCGATCGATCGCCCAGCCCCACAAATCGCAGCATCGGTAGATCGGCGCGCACCAACCCAACTCCCAGCAGCCGAGTCAGCACCGCAGCAGACCAAAATCTATAAATTTCCCACTCCCCCAACCCCCCAACCCAAACCGGGCGTCAAACTCGAACTCGCCCTCGATCGAGAAACCTTCGTCACCCAACTCGGTCGCCCCTTAATCATTTCCGGCAAAATCGACATTCCCGAGCCCGCCCAAAAAAACCGAAAAACAGCAACTCTCATCCCCGAATCCGAAGCGCTAGAACTCAAACAACTCATCGGTTCAGCACAACTGCAAATTTACCTGCGCGACCCCCAAACCTCAAAAATTCTCGCAGAAATCCAGCAGCCGATGCCAGAACAAGTTCCTCCCTGCATTTTTGCCTGCGTCACCTACATCCCAACCGAGTGCAAAAGCCGCTTGATATTAGGAGAAGCAATTCTCAGCAGCGGCAGCGTCACCCTAGCCACCAAACTATTCACAATTACAGCCCGTTTAGAGCACCTTCTAGAGGCAATTAAAGACAATTTCATCGAAGAAAAGCATCAAGCCGAACTCTCCCCAACAGCCTCAAAACAGCCTGGCAGCGCCAAAAGTCTATCATTCCTCAAGCTAGTAGAAAAATCCTTAGACCCTCCATCCCCGAACGAATCTCCAACAAACGAGCCCTTACCCCCTCAACTGCATTCCCGTCAGACTCCAAGTGCAGGCGGCCTAGAATTACCAGCATTTGGTAACAAACTGCCCGACAGCAGCCGATCGCAATTGCTTGCGGAAATCTCCAATTCGCCTCGAACAGCAGCAGAGTCGATCGACCCACAAACCAAACCTTTAGACCTCCCAAATGCCCCTCAAACAGCGTCCCTCGGAGCGATCGACCAAAAACCCAAAAACAGCCCCGAATTAGCAACAACAGTCCCAGAAACTCCGCCAGCACCCACAAAACAGGCATTTCAAACCTTAAACGTCCAAAATAGATTTTGGTCGCGACTGAGTTCCCTAGCCAGCAACGGCGAATCCCCCGAATGGCTCAAAGAAACCACCCTATCGCCAACTTCAAAAGCCGTCGCTAATAGCAGCGACGAAATTGCCGTGGTGGAAGAAAGCAGCCCAACCCAGCAGCAACCCGAAACCAGCGAAACAATTTCCGAGCCCAAATCTACTAGCCCCGAAGCCAGAGAATTTGTGGTTTTTGACGATCCCCCGCAGCCGCAACAAGTTGCTCAAAAAACCGCAACAGTCGCAGCAGAAGTAACTCCCCCAACACCCTACGTTTTGCCAGAAGACGAGTTAGTACCGATGCCGGTTTTGGAATTGCCGCGCGCCGAAATCATCGCCGGCGGGTCCGTAAAAGTGCAAGTGCAACTGCCGGAATTAATGCCCCGGATTTATGTGAAAGTTTGGGTGTACGATCGGCAAACCTACCTAATTCTCGACGGGCCGCGCTGGATTACCGAATTTAAACCTAACGGGTTGGGAAGCGTGCGAGCAAGTGTCGAGTTAGAGATTCCCTACGGCTGCATGGAAGTCGAATTTGAGGCCATCGCCGTAGAAATGCAAACTCAGCGGGAAAGCCACAAAATAACTGTTCACCGCCAAGTTTTACCCCCAGCCGGGCCAAGTTTGCCCCTGGAAGGGTAAGCCGAAATCCGCGTGCATCCGGGTTCATCCGCTCACATCTGCGGTTAAAAAATCCTACTTAGTTCCCCACCAACTGGCGAAACTTCTTCTTAAACTTATTCTTATACACGTAGATCGATCGCTGTAAATCCTCAACTTGCAGCGACATCTGGGCCGCCAAACCCGTGCGGTTCCAAACATCCTCCTGACACTTGCGGCGGCAAAAATTCATCGGTTCCGAGTAAACTTTCCCACTAGATAAAGTTGGCTTCGGCCCGCACCAGTGAATCACAGTCGCCTGAGTGCGATCGCCCGCAGGTCCGCTTGACTCCATCGGAAACTGCTTCTTCACCAAATCCTGGTCAAAATCCGGCACCAACAACTGCATATCCACGCTCTGCACCCGCAGCCGATTTTCTTGCGCCGCCCGGAAAATCATAAAGTTCAAAAACCCCATTTCTCCGTACTTAAATATCCCCGGATTTGCCACCGTAAAATCTAAAATTTCTACGTATTCTTCCAAGCTAAAAACGCCGCGCTTTGCAAAAAAAGTACCTGTGCAGAAATAATTTGCCCGATATTTCGACCAGCTAAAACTGGGGAAATGCTTTTCAACGCCCGGAATGTCAAAGAAAAATTTTGAAATATCTGCATCGGAATTTTCCTGACAAGGTTGGTCTACAATAAAATCAAATTCTTGAAAATTCGCCAATTTGAGAACATCGCCCCAGACGATCGTATCCGCATCCAAAACCATAAAATTTGACCAAGGACTTTCCCAGAAAGCAATCATTTTAGTTTTTCCCCAACCAAAACTTCTTTTCCTGAGAACCTTTTCAGAAACGGTTGTGCGATCGATCACTCGCACCCCGTAGGACTTTTCCAAAGCACTCACAGAAAACGTACCGTCAATCAACAGACAAATCGGCACATCTCCCAGGAAATAGCGGATGCTAGCACAGCAACCCTTAGCAAACAGATAATCTTGGTCGCAGCAGGCAATAATAATACCAAAATCTTCCATAAACCCTCACTCTTTTACTAACTTGCCCACCCAGAGCTTTGCGGTTTCTTGTTCTGACAGCAGCTCTATTTTCGAGTTGTGCATTTTCGCCAGCTTAGCACTAAATCCCTGCGATCGCCCGTAGACAAAAACATCGCTAAAACCGCTAGGAATTTTGGGTAGAGTTGGTCTGTCAAACAACTGAGCCTGACTGCGCGCTTCCGGGTCAAGGAACACCAATTGCAGCCGCACTTTCGGTTCTAACAAATGACTCATTGACAGTATATTTCCTAGAGTGACTTCCGAGATATCACTCACAACCAGGGGCTGTGGGGCCCGGTCGATCCTGCGAGCAATTGCAGGATTTTCCCCACCCCATTCCTTAGTCCACCAAGTCTCGGCTTGAGAACTAAGGGCATTCGACAGCACCCCGCCCGTTAACAGTACAAGTGTCAGAACTTTCCACACTTGCCGTTTCCAGCTTGGCACGCCCCGCGCGCTAATTTTACTCGCTAACAAGTAAGCAACAGCGATTTGCATCCCCAAATAACTCGGAAACAGGTAGCGAGCTTTAGTCGATCGGATTCCTCCCAATATAACATCCGGCAGCACCACTGCCAGTGCTGTCACCGCCATCACCGTCAGCAGAAACAGCCAAACCTGTTTGCTCGTCTCAGAACACAGAAAATAAACTGCATACCCTACGATTGTCACTAAAATTAAAGTAGCTGCCACTAAAGCAATAAGATATATCGATTTAGCATTAGAAGTTAGCCCAAGATCAAAAAAAACGCGACCGATATTTCCGAGCCAATTCTTAACTAAAGATAGCCTGTTGCTTTCTAAATCCGCCCAACCTGTCGCACCGCCTGCTGCCATTTTATTCACCAGTAAAAGTGCCAACCAAGGCATAATTGCTAGCAACGATACGGCACTTGCTATCAAATAACTAACTACCTTTTTATTCAACGTAAAACCTTGAGTCCCTACTATATAAATTCCGTGTCCGAGCGCAACTAACAGGCTAAATAAATGAGTATAATTTCCCAGAATATTTGTTACTGCGTAAATGCTCCAACTCAGCTTAGTTTGCAGCCGCATTGCTCGTAGCAGAGACGCACAAGAAAGCAAAATCAGCGCCGACCACAAACTGTAGGGACGTGCTTCTTGCGCGTAAAGCACGTGTAAGGGCGAAACTGCTAGCAATCCCACGGCTATCCACGCCACGGACGGCGGTGCCAACAATTCTCGGCACAGCCAGTACAGCCCAGGAAACGCTAACAAACTCATCCAAACTGAAAAACTTCTCGTCGCTGCGGGAGAATCACCGAATAGTTTTGCCCAACACTTGACTCCCAGAAAATACAGTGGAGGCAGTTGAGGTTCTTCTATTGCCAAACTTTTAACAGTATCGCCAAAATTTTTTGTCGCATTGAGTCCCTGATATTTCATCAAATCTTTTGGCGCTACTAACTGACCGCTGCTTATTTCATGAAACACTTCTGTTTGCGTGTAGCCAGAAATACGCAGGGAAGTAAATGCTTCATCGTACCAATAATATTTTTTGTCGATGTTGAAGAAGCGAAAAAAAACACCTAATAGCAATAATACAACTATTAAAACTCGCAGTTTACTTTTCATTACCGTCATACATGGTGTCAAAAAATATAGATAGTAAGCCTCAATGTAACATACCAGATAAAGGTCGAGTGTATGGCCCAATCTACAGGTTGTTCGCTCGCCCTCCCATAACTTGTGGCATTTACTTGTGCTGTTAGCAAATTAGAACCGTCCTGGATGCACTCCTTACTTTCATCAACCGAGTTTTTTAACTTCGAGCGATCGCCTAAAAGCAAGTATGTGCGTTGGTCAAACCCGGTTGATGCCTCCAGGACCCCAGGAGAATCAATGGATACTTTGGCAGCGGCATAAATCGCAGAGGAAAGGTGCTTTGAGATGCTGAGGCTGTGCAAAAAAAAACTGGTAGTGAAACGCCAGACAGCGAGGCGGCAAAACTCGAATTTCAGCTAACAAATATTCAGTCGGCTGCCGCTGCCAGAGCACAAAAAATTGTGTTAAAAAAGTAGCGGCAAATTAAACCCGCCGGCGGGCGGTATCAAAAATGGCGATCGCCCTGGCAACTCCCGACTGCTGGGGGCATCAGAAAACCAAAATAGGTGAAGTCTAAAATTGGCCTGTTACGAGGTGAACTACCTACACCAACCCGCTTAGGGTATGGTGTAGGCTTCCATCCTCACGGGAGATTGCCTCAACAACCGTGGATTTTTTACGTCCAGAGCGTTTTGGTCTTACATCCCCTCCGATGGCAGTAGCGCTAGTTCCTAACGCCAACATCCGCAAACCTTCATTTTTGATGTCGATCGCTGCATTAATATCGCGATCGTGTTTTTTTCCGCAATTTGGACAGTCTACAAACCGAACCTTCAAGCTATCAAAACCTTTCTGAAGCTCTGGAATGGGTAGCAAGGTTTCAGCACAAAGCTGAGACGAAGGAAAGAAACGGTTAATTTCGACATAATCATGACCGTATCTTTCTGCTTTGTATTTGAGCATCGTCAAAAACATTCCCCAACCTAGATCCGAAATTCCTCTGGCTAGGTTTGGATTTTTGACCATGTTCTTGACGGCCAGATCTTCCACCACAATTACTTGGTTTTCGTAGGCTATTTTGCGGGATAGCTCCTGTAGGAAATATTCGCGGATTTCGCGACTTTTGCACACTTTCGCAACGATGTTTTTCGCTTTTTTGCGATTGCTCGTACCTTTTTTACGTGCAAGTTTACCTTGCTTGCGTTTTTTGTTTCGTTCAAGCTTTTTCAGCTTGCGTTGTACAGGTTTGGTTTGGTTGTGTTTCTCGGCTTCACTGGTAATTGCGAAGTCTTTCAGCCCTAAATCCACACCGATAGCAGGGTTTTTCGCAACTATTTTTTCTGGTTCAAATGCGAACAGAATCGATGCAAAATACTTACCATCAGTGGTTTTAGAGACAGTGACACAACCTTGCTTACCCGTGGGAATAACACGATGAAATACGGTTTTAACAGTTCCCTATGTGCCGGGGAATTTGATTGCTTTTTCCTCAGTTAGTAGCGTGACGTTTTGAGGATATCCTACCGACTGCTTACCGAACTTATTCTTGAAACTTGGGTATTTTGCCTGACCTTCAAAAAAGTTTTGGAAAGCAGTCGAAAGATTGAACGTAACACGTTGAAAACATTGAGAATAGGCAATTGCCAACCATTCAAATTCACGTTTCACATCAGGAAGCAATCGATCCATTGCAGCTTTAGAAAAACCTTTTCCAGTTTCTTTGTAGGTAGTCGTGGTTTTATTCAGCATGAAGTTGTATAACCAACGACAATTACCGAACGTTTGAGCTAAATATTGTTCTTGCTCTGGACTAGGATAGATTCTGACTTTGACTGCGTGAGACACTGGTTACGACCTCTACCGTGTTTATACATTCATGGTAACACACTTTCCAGAGTGTGTATAAAGTTACTGTTAAGTTACGTGAGAGATTTGTTTGTTTCGTCGTGATTCCCTTCCCTCGCTTTCAGCATTGGTCACGGAATCCTCCTCAACTTGCCTCGCATTCATCTCACACCAAATCAAATATTATGGTGTGAGATGAATGCTGCTCTAAGGTAAATTTACCAGCCTCGATCCGTCAATTCCCCAATCCTGGGGGGAAATAGCCCCGAACCGGCCGCGAGGTTTAAAGTTAGGTTAAAAAGCTTGACATAAGACGAGTGAAAGCTGTATAAGGGATGCGACAAGCAGCCACAATTCTACCTATAACTGTCTGTTAAGCCTGGCGTAACCGAGGACTCTGGGCAGTTGTCAGTTTGAGGCAGATTGTGGTCGAGTCCGTACAAGCAGTTGTCGATCGCCCTCCGAGCAACTCAAGCAAATCTGGCGATCGAGAGATGAAATTAGCAGGTGATGGTATAATCAACCGTAAACTAATGTGGGCTTGACCTGAATTGATGCCTGGGCGGTACAAGGGCTCGGCCCCCGGAGTTCAAGCAGAAGTAGACACGCCTACTGTGAATCAACTGTGAATCAACAGTTATGGATAGGTTCTATTTTTTTGGCAGTTATTGTCAACAGGCAAGCAACCACAAAAATTAGCAGTGGGTAATTGCTGCTCGTCGAGTTGAATAGAGTGTGAAGGTGTGAGGAAAATGAACAGAACTTTTTGGAATTTACTGCTAGTATGCCCGGCAATTCTGGGTATATCATCAGTCGTCAGTGCCGGTGCGATCGCCGCAGAAGCTCCAGCAACCGCTGAAGCCAACCAGCTAGCTACAGCTCAGTCATCTGAGTCAAAAATTGCAGAAATAGTTGCAGAACCAGTTGCAGAACCAGTTGCAGCAGCCCCTGCGACCCAAGAAAAGCTGGCTTTAAACAACAGCGCCCCGTCAGCTCAAACCCCGGTCGCCAACTCCGCAGACGCTGAAAAACTGGCAAAAATTGAACCAGAAAACAGCGCAGCAGCACTGCAAACAACAGGGAGCGACATCGAGTCAGCAGCCCCAAGCGCTCCCGCCAGCACAGCAGCAGCTACTGAAGCCCTGGCAGCAGCAGGCACAGCCGAACCGGAGCCCCAAGCATCAGACAAGGCAGTGCAAAGCAGCCAGACAGAAGTTGCTGGGAAAATTGAAGTGCCAGCAGTCGCCAGCACCCCAGCTACTAAGGTAGAAATTGCTCAGACTTCCCCTGCTGGAATGGGCGGCCCGATCGTCCCTGTCGCTCCCCAAGTGCTGCCGGCCCAACAGTCCGGAACCATGTCCCAGGTGACATCGGTCTCTCAACTCTCCGACGTGCGCCCGACAGATTGGGCATTCCAAGCCCTGCAATCCCTAGTCGAACGCTACGGTTGTATCGTAGGTTATCCCGACGGCACCTACCGCGGCAACCGCGCCCTGACTCGCTACGAATTTGCAGCCGGCGTCAACGCTTGCTTAGACAAAATCACCGAGCTAATTGGGTCAACAGGTAACTTGGTCACCAGAGACGACTTAGCCATCCTGCAACGCCTGCAAGAAGAATTTGCAGCCGAACTCGCTACCCTGCGCGGACGGGTAGACGGCCTAGAAGCTCGCACCACAGAACTCGAAGCCAACCAGTTCTCCACCACAACCAAATTGGCTGGAGAAGCCATTTTTGCCGTCAGCGACACCTTCGGAGATGGTGTCGGCCTTCACGATGACAAAACGTCTACCAACCTCGGCTACCGGGTGCGCTTGAACTTCAACACCAGCTTCACCGGTCGAGATATGCTCAGAACCCGCTTGCAAGCCCTCAACGTCGCCAACTACGGTGCAGCCACTGCCACTGGTACTAACATGGCTCGCTTAGCGTTTGACGGGAACGATAACAGCAATTTCACACTAGACGAGCTGTACTATCGTTTCCCGATCGGTAGCGCTACAGTCTTTGTCGGTCCTAAAGGACTTGACCTGGATGAAATTGCAGACACGGTAACACCTTTTAACTCTACGGGTACTGGTGCGCTTTCCAGATTTGGAGTTCGTAATCCGGCCGTATTCCGCGGGGCGCAGGGAGCTGGGGCAAGTATAACTTTCAACTTGGGCAGCCTCCGAGCTACCGCGGGCTATCTCGCCGGCGACAGCGATGCTCCCAACCCCGCAAACGGTAGGGGCGTTTTCGATGGTTCTTTCAGCGCTTTGGGCCAGATAGGCTTTTTTAGCAAACCGTTTGATTTAGCCTTCACTTACACCCGCAAATACAATCGTGCAGGCGATGTTGGCATCATGGGTGGCACCGGCAGTTCTTTGGCTAACCGGCCCTTCGGTCAAGCACCCACTGAAGCAGATAACTATGGCGTGCAAGTTAACTTCAAACCCAGCAGTCGCTTTCAGATTGGTGGTTGGTACGGTTATACGAAGGCTGAACAACTGCGGGGCGGCAACAATGACGCTACCATCCAGAATGGTGCTATCACTTTGGCCCTGGCAGATTTTGGTCGGCAAGGCAACCTCCTCGGCTTCGTCTTCGGTGTACCGCCAAAAGTTACTGAGAGTGATGTCGCCAGAAACCGCAACACCTCTTATCACTTAGAGGGTTTCTATCGCTTCCAAGTCAATGACTTTATCTCGGTGACACCCGGCGTTTACGTGATTCTGAATCCCGAACACAACAACAGAAACGACGATATCTGGGTCGGACTCCTGCGTACAACCTTTAGTTTCTAAGGTTCCCCAATATCTCCTCACAAGTAAAAGCGGCAGGCGACTGCCGCTTTTAGCTATTGGCGAGCCATCGATCGATTTGAGATTTGAGATTTGAGATTTGAGATTTGAGATTTGAGATTTGAGATTTGAGATTTGAGATTGTCAACAGTTAACAGTCATTAGTCATTAGTCATTAGTCAACAGTCAACAGTCATCAGTCAACAGTTAACAGTCATCAGTCATCAGCCAACAGTTAACAGTCATCAGCCAACAGTTAACAGTCAACAGTCATCAGTCAACAGTCAACAGTCCACAGTCAACAGTTCACAAATTATGAATTTTGGCGGCAAATCCCGAATACGGAGGTGTAGCCGTGCAGAAATGTGCTGCCGCCGACCGGGCCGATTTCGCCGTTGCAGAAAAAGCCGCTCAGGGGGATGTTTTTGAGGTATCGGCCAAACAGTCGGGAGTCAAAGTTCGACTGGCCGTAAAGCCCTTCCCCGCGCCCCAGACAAGAGAACATTAAGGCGCCGGCGCTAGATGTACCGCTGTACTCGGCAGCCCGCTGATAGCGATCGAGCAGCATTTCTAGGTCTTCTGCGGAGGTGCGCGCGTCCCGCAGGTGAAATTGGATGCGCTGTCCGGGACGGACTCGATCGCCGATCGCAATCGCCCCCACTTTCGGATCTACTCCCAACAAATTGCGGATTAAAAAATCTCCCGGCTCTAATTTCAGCTTGAATTCATCGCTGACTAAGCCTACAAATAACGAGTGTTGGGCTAATTCTCGGTCTTCTTCGCTCAAAGTTTGAACTAACTCTCGCAGGGCCTCTAAGGGCGATCGCTCGATGCCCCCGCTGCCGCTATCGTCGGTTTGTTCTTCGAGCTTCAGCAAAATATTCCGCTCTCCTTCCGTCACCCGATAAGGATGCCCGATCGGCCTGCAGCCTTGAGCGACGATCGTTTCCAAAACTATATTGCCGCTCAAAGCTACCCCAACCGTCCCTTCTCGGTAAAGCTGATAGTCGCAAAACAGCGCCGCGCCCCTGCCCGCACCGTCCCCGCCGGCGAGTCCCCCTACCTTCGCCGCACCCGGATAGGCATAATCGAGCCCTTGCAGCAAATCGTTAATTTTTGCGGAAAAGGGGTCGGCCAAGATGATGAACTGCGGTTCTTCCAGGGCCGGCACGCCCAAGAGATCCACCCAAGTATCCGGGGGACTATCTAAGTCCGGCAGTTCTTCTGCACCGACGTGAAAAGTTCTGACATTCACTCCCGGCAACCGCGCCAGACTCAGGCTGACTGCCGGAGCTCCCTCGACTTCTTCGGTGAGGCCGCCCCGGTTCGTACCGATGACTCCTCCCCCGCCACAGCCCAGGATCGCGGGCACTGGCATCAGTTCTCGGAGTAAAGGCATCAGCCGAGAATACTCGCTGGCAAAGGCAGACGAGATAAATATCAGCGCTAAATCGGCCCGGCCTTCTAGGTCGCGATCGGCTTGTTCTACAACTTCTTTGAGCGCTGATTCCAAAGACGGACGGGTTGATAAAGCGCTGACCCACTGCATCGGGTTTTGGGTGTACATAAGGCTAACTTCTCTATAAAACTAACTCTATACATTAGCTAGACAGACGGGAATCCCCACAGTATAGCCCTACTCGGCTGTGCGTTGGGATGACTCGTCACGTTTTGGCATCCTCCCGGTCGTGAACGACGGGGATTCCTAAACCTCACCATTTAGGTTTCTGTTTCTTAGCAGTCGCCTTCACAGATTTACTCTGTTGAGGTCTTACACTCGCTCCACAGACTGATACCGCAAGCCCTGCGGCCAAAATGTTTTTACTTGCGTTAATGTCACGGTCATGGTGAGTTCCGCAGTCTGGACATTCCCATTCTCGAATACTTAACGGCAATTCAAGGGCAATATGCCCACAATTACTGCACCGCTTAGAACTAGGAAACCATCTATCTATCTCAATATAGGTTCTCCCATACCAACGGCATTTGTAAGCTAATTGACTGGTTATTTCTCCCCAACTTATACCAATTTCATAAAATACTGCTACAGTTAGTAAAAGTGCATTTTGCAATTTATTAGCCAAATAGAGGTCAAAATAATGTCAGGAGTGGCCAAGATTGTAATTCGAGAAACCGCTGCAGAACTGAAAACTTTGCTGGATCGAGAGAAAGATGCTGTGCGCCACGAAAAACTGCTGATTCTGTATTGGCTCAAAACCAAAACAGTGGATAGTGTAT
>NZ_JAUBVJ010000142.1:0-12854 GCF_036702785.1 Microcoleus sp. AR_TQ3_B6
GATGCCAAATCAGGGCGATCGTCAAGAGATTAATACACCCCCTGCAGGCTGCGGTCGATCGCAATTGACAAGGTTTGGCCAGTCCGACAATAAGTTGTTAACCAATAAGTAATTAATGGAAACCCTGGGGGGGTGACAAAGAGGCCTAGGAGATAGACCGAATAAGGGTTGCGGCCCGCATACCTTGTTGATAAAAGCGGCGTTTATTGGGAGCTAACTTCATTAACTGTTCCACCTCTAATGAAAATTGTTCTAGGTAATCAACCCACTTTTCTTCATCTAAACCAACACCAAATGTACTCGGTATGCGATATTTTTTCTTGGGCTATTTTCGGCGACATACATATTTTGGGAGCTGCTTTTTTCTCAATTGACTACCTTGAAATATTGCCTCCAGGTAGGCGATAGTTATCAGCAGAATCATGTTAATAATACCAATTTTCTAAATTTATGCTACAGATATAACCTCTAAAATAAATTCCCATCTCGTCAAAGAAGCAATAACTTCCAACGTCAACTTATTTAACTCTTTTTGCACCGCTGCTCTCAACTCTTCTATTTGGTCAAATCTCAACCATTTCAATTGTTCTTTTACGTATCCCCACAGTCTTTCTATGGGGTTTACTTCCGGACTGTATGCGGGTTAAAATAGTAAAATCACATTTTCGGGTATGCTGAGATTTAAAGAGTTATGAAATCCTCCCTTATCTACTTGAATTATATGTAAATCCTCCAGATACTCACTGGCAAATAGCTCTAAAAACTTCTCGAATCATACTGTATCTAAATGTGTAAATTCATAAAAAAAGCTGGCTCCAGTTAGCGGTTATACTACCCCATAAAGCCATAAATAAGTAAAGAAGTGCCATTGCACTTTCCCTTGCGGTTTTATGCCTCGGCTCGTCAATTTTATTCTCTGAACTGTGTGCAAGCCTATCCGACTTTCATCTCCACTCCAGTATCGCACTTTTCTCCACTGCTTTAAAAAGCTTTCACTCTGACTCAGACAGCCTTTAATTAGAGATGACAGTTTTTTAAAAATTCTTCTACTGCCCCTGGTTTCTGTTTTTCACTCACGAGATGAGGGGCTTTTAATTATCCTTTGAGCCGATATCTTGCCCATTGATGTACTGTCCGATATGCCACTTTAACCTCACAGCAGCTTGTTAACTATTGATGGACTTCTTTCAGGGTAAGCGCATCTAATTTTGTATTTAAAAATACAGATTATTGAACCCACTTGTAGATTGATAGAGACAATTTTAGTATCAAAGATGTTATGTAGTATGCTTGTAAGAAAAAAGTGTCTATCTTACTTAACAGGTCAGTCTTATGGCATCAGGTTTCCAATCTCGAAAACACAGGATTAAAAGCTCAAAAAGATTGAGTATAGCTCAGGCGACTGCACTGACAGAAAAAATGGCATTAGTATTTGGTGATATCAAAGACCCTCGTGTAGAAAGAACGCGTGTCCATACATTAAGAAATGAAAAATAAATAACTTAATGAATTACTCAGGTTGGGGTACGCCTCGATAATTCCATTTGGGCAAATATTCATCAAAAACAATTTGCATAGTATTTTTGAAATTATCAGCTACCTTTCTGCCAGTTTTATAAACTTGATTAAGGATATTTATAGCTACAGATAGTCCCGTTTTAGTTTGAGTTTTTTCTACGAGAGCTTTGACTAATTCTAAGGTTGTAAAAATTACTCCTTGACAGGTCATAGTAATATGAGGAAAAAGTCGATGTTCTATGGGATTATATTTAGATGTATAAGGAGGGTAATGAGCAATTCCGATCTCAATTCCTATGTCATTAACTAATTTCTGTAAATCTTGTTTGAAAATATAATAATTAGCATTATTACTACCTCCACCATCACATTTAGCCAAGATAGAATTAGCGTTAGGGTAGCTAGCCTTTCCATAATTATTCCACCAGTATTTTAAAGACTCACAGGTGAATTCACTGGTATCTTTACTGTTTCCTAATGTTATATATCCTCGGTTGTGTTGAGAATCATAAATCCCATGTGGGAGCACTTTTCCGTGACCTAAACTCCAAAAATCACGATCGAAAGTAGTGACAGGTTCTTTTGTATAGAGAGTTCCCGGACGAGACAAATTACCTAAAACTTCTTTTTTTTTGGTATCAAAACTAATAATAAGATTGTTGGCTATACTCTGTATCAAGTCTCGCAATATTTTTAAATTGAGCGTCCCTATTTTTGTTGCTTCCTATTGTTTGCTTTTTTTGGGCTTTCCGTTTCACATATCCATGCTTTTTTAATAATTTTGCAACGGATGGGAGACTAATGGTAAAACCTGCTGCTCATAGTCCAGAAGCTATTTCTTTATGCGTCAAATTAGTCCATGTGATTAACTCATTCATTGGGTCTCCAGCCCTGTGGTTTTTTAAAACTTCTAAAAAGGCTGCGTCAATGCCAATTTGAGTAGACAGAATACTTTTTCTTCCCCCGACTTTCTTTCTTATCCTGGAATTATTTAGTGTCTCTGAGGCCATTTTTTCTAAATCTTTTAATCCCTTGATCGTGGTATTTCGGCGCCAGCCCAAAAGTTGCGTTACATAGCTGATTCCACCCCATCCTAATTTTTGAGTTTCTATAGCTGCATACCTTCTTTTATCCTTTTCTGATAAGTATTTGTAAAATTTTTTCATTTTTGACTCTATTGAATTAGGATAAAACATGGATTTAAACGTTACTTGGAGTAGTTGAGAAAAAAAACATTTGTGAGCCGATTTCTGTAGGAAATAAAATTGCAATAAGCGCATTTTTTTCATGATAACCGATAACTCATCAACTTATTTATTTTTCATTACTAATAGATATTTTGAGCGTTGGAATATTGTCAGTAATTGCAGGAGGTAAGGGATGGGAAGACATGGAAAATTATGGATTAAGTAAATGTGAATGGTGGGAGCAGTTTTTAGCTTTACCAGGAGGTATCCCAAGTGCTGATACATTTCGACGAGTCTTTGAACGCATTAATCCCCAAGTATTTGAGCAATGCTTTCGACGTTGGATAGAATCAATATTTGAGGTAGTAGGGGCGCAGGTAATTCCCATTGATGGTAAGACTATCAATGGCTAATACGATAGAGATCAGGGGAAATCAGCTTTACATCTAGTGAGCGCTTGGTCGAGTCAATATCGTCTTGTTTTAGGACTAGTATTGGTAGCAGATAAATATAATGAAATTACTGCAATTACTGCGTTATTAGAGTTATTAGATATGGCGGGATGTATTATTACGATTGATGCACTGGGTACGCAAACAGCCATTGCATCCCAAATTTTTTTTACTAAAGCTGATTACGTTATAGCCCTTACAGCTAATCATCCTACACTTCACGGACAAGTAAAAAATTGGTTTGAGCAACAATTGTCTCAAGGGTTTGAATGTATTATCTATAGTTATGACCAACGAGTAGAGCTCGCGTCACCATCGGACTAAGAAACGCTCTTGTTGGTGTGTTACTATTTCTCAATTACTAACTTTACATAACCAAAAAAATTGGGTTAATCTTCAATGTGTTGTCATTGTAGTCCAGGTCAGAAATCTTTGGAATAAAACTACCCATGAAGTTCAGTTTTATTTAACGAGTTGGGAATGTAATGCTCATAAATTGCGGCAAGCTATCCGTCTACATTGGGGTATTGAAAATGGTCTGCATTGGACTTTAGATGTCACCTGGAATGAAGATGCTTGTCGCGTCCGTACTGGTCATGAGCCACAAAACTTAGCCTTGCTGCGACGAATTGCTCTTAATGCTTTAACTGTAGTTTAGACTAAAAAATGATTGCAGCCAAAAGTAGCTGCCTTTGAATATCCGGCAAGCTGTTACTCAAAAACTCAAGAGGAAGAAGATTAAATAACTAATCTTGAAGACTTTTTGCGTTGAGAAACCCGTTTTTTCACAGTGGGATAGGACGGTGCCTTGGTTCGTACCCTTCCTTTTTCCCAACCAGGGGATTTTCCCCTCTGTTTAGGCATTTTCGCGGGAGTACCAATGTCAACTAAAACCGACAACATTGATTGGGCAACACGTCCAGGGGTTAAATTGGTTGTAGCAGATTGCCTGCAGTAATACATTCTCAACCACTAAATCCCTAGCTAGCCAGAGTTGCCAACTCATCAACGGCATTAAATCACTCCAACGCTCGGATTGTTCGGGAGTTCTTAGGTTAGGCAATGTCCAGTGTAGTCGTTGCTTGACAAATTTATACCAATGATCCACTCCAAAGCGTCGTAAATACTTAAACCAGACTGTTTCTAGAGGGAGAGTTCGTTCTCCCACCCAAGCCAACCATAAGGGTGGAAACGGCTGACCGTTTGACATGGGCTTCATTCTTTGGACGAGGATTAAATTGACTCTGTGTTCAGCGGCACGATAAAAATGCAAGTCAAGCGATTGACTGACTCGAATTTGTCCCAACTGTGAATGTTCGTCAATTTCAATCACATTATCCGTTTGGAGCCATGTGCTTGGGTCATTGAGTCTCATTTTCTGCCCGTGCTTACGTGGTCTACCGCGACCACTATAGGCTGGTGGTTGACCACTTTTCAGGCATTCTTTCGGACTCTCATTAAACAATCAGCTTGAATATCTGCTTGCGCCAGTACCCAATTTGCATTGCCATATTCTCTATCTAAAACTGCTAAGACTGGATTAACGCTCTGTTCACAGACAAGTTTGAGTTGGGAAGCTGCTTGAAGTATAGGTGAAAACTCACTACTAATTCTTTCATGGAGTAGGGGTAATGCCCAGCTTCCTTGTGCTTCTGCTATCCACGCAATGGTACTGTACCCTTGTCCAATAATTACGCCCCCCTGATATTCATGGGTTCTATCTTTTAATGTTTTAGCATCTGGTCTCCCCCATGCAGTGTGGTCAATTGCCACTAACAGATGTTCTGCTACGGGTACTTGTTGTTCTAATTGCTGGAGATACAGCAGCATCAGTTTTTTCCGGTCTGGCCTACAGTCTTGCAATGCCTCGTAAACGCTTGACCATTGACGATTGAATAATGGATTGAGCGAAAATTCGGCCAAACATGACGAATTCCTGGTGGTCATCACTGCATCCATGAGCTCTCTTGTTGCATCCTTGCCTCGTACCAATAACTCGTATGCTTCTTGACGAAAGTCCTTTAATCGTTCACTGTTCATTTAAGGAGTGAATAGGTTTTTATTTTTCACCCTCATTCTCTCCTTAACGGTGGCTCTAGTTTTTCTTGAGCCACCGTTCTTATCTTTAGTTAGTCTAAACTACAGCTTTAAATCTGGAGCAATCTTGCAAACGTAGTAATCGCCAAAAATCCAATCGCGCCGCTATGGATAATAAGGCGTTGCTGAATTGAGGTATGATTTGTGGGGTCAAGGGATATTTTGGCTACCCGATTTGCCTCGGCAAGAGCGCGATTGAAATGATACGATGGATAGGGAACCGGAACCTCCCAAAACTTAAGATAATGAATTACTAACCTCATTGAATGTTTAAGCATTTCTACCTCCTGGAGAATAGCACAGTGTCTTGCGATGAAGTCGAGCCAAATAATGTCTTAGTCGCGTATTCTCGCCCTCTACTCTGGTCATGTAAGTTTTACAGATAATTTGGTCTCCATCTGGGATAAGCTGCTACGCAGCTAAACCGGATAAAATAGCATTGCTTTTATTTTTGATTTTTCGCTCCCATTTGATAACCATTTCTCCTTCATTTAATAATCTATGTAGTAATTCTGACAATTCTTCTACTGACTTAAACAGTCGATGTGCTATATATTCTTTCGCTGAATGCCAGACCAATTCAATCAAATTATAATCGGGGCTGTAAGGTGGCAAAACTTCTAAAATAATATGAGGCATTTCGGCTGATATTTGGCTCAGAATATCTTTCTTTTTATGAAAACTAGCATTGTCTAAAATAATTACAATCTTTATTCCTGATTCGGCAAAACTTTCAGTTTGATTACCCAGTTCTCTCCATTCTTGAACTAGCGAATCATTTAAAGGATTAATTTGCTCATAAAACGTATTCGCATCTCCTTTTTTTATTACAAAATTTAACCTTTTTTGTCATGATATCTCAATCCACCCATGATATTTACTCTGCCTTTTCTCCTTTGACCTGTGATTTTTTTTCGACTACCTTTTTTACCCCAAGTTTTTCTTCTTATCACTCGCTCTTCTATATCCACTTTCGTCCCAAAACCGTACCTGTAAAAGCTCTGGGCTTTGTTTTGTTATTTTTAAAGACTCGGATAGCTTCTGTTTAAATACTTCTCTTTTAACGGGATTTTGTTTGGACTTTAAACTATATTTAGCCCAAATGTAAACGTATTTTTTTATGTAGTATCCTGGATATTTGGAACTCAATTTAATTCCTGTGACTTTTTCTAAATATGTTGCTAGTCTGGCTGCCGTCCATCTCCCAAATTCATATCCATATTCTGCCGGATCTTTATCGATTGTATCTATTAATATTTTTTTCATACTCTGGAGTGAGTTTGCGAAAATTTCCTGGGCTTCTTTTATCTAAAAAACTATCCCAATTATCTGGGTCGCCATGAACTGACCAATAAGCTACCGTTGTGTAAGCAATCTCCATAAATTCACTGATTTCTACATAAGTTTTTCCGCCATTTATTAGCAATAATATTCAAACTTTTTCCCTCACATAATTATCATCAGACTCTTTTAAGAGTTTAATGAGTCTCTGTTTTTGATTTTGAGATAGATGGTTTTTGGCTGGCATACATTATAACTAACGATCGCTTATTTTATATTTATATTATACAATCTAGCTGCGTATCAGCTTAAACATGGGGTAAACTGGCCATCCATCTGTGATATAAAAGTAATATTTCCAATTGCCAACTAACTCCCATAGCGGCCGAAAAGTTATAGCACTATCAGTTCCCAATACCCATCCTAAAATCCCTGGCTGAAAGTAATTTACGGCTGTCCACAGCCAAATTTTATTTTTTTTACCAACAAATGTTTCTAGTTCATCAAGTTCTCCCACCAGGGGAATTGTCTCGGGTTCGTAAGCATCTCTGAGCAATTCTCCTACTTGCTTTACCCAATTTATAATGCTGGTGTGATATACTCCTTTAATCCTCTCAATTGCTCAAAAACCCATACCATTGACCGACATTTTGAGACATTCACGTTTAACTTCTTCCGAGTAACCTTTATGAGGTTGGTAGCAATCTATAAATTGTCGACCACAACCGACACCAATATAATTTTGTTTACCTTTATTCTGACCATTTTTATTGACCTGAGTTGACTGACATTCAGGACATTTCATAAGCTATTGGTTTTTTGAAGTGTTATTTTTTGGCGCTCGCACTATAAATTCATCATACCCTAATTCAGCAACGCTGATAATAACTATATGCTGACTATTCTCGCTGCTTGTTTATTCCCCCATGATGATGCCTCTCAACCCGCTTGTCAATAGCCTTTGAGATGCGCTTACCCTGGGACTTCTTTGTAGCTTCTGAATCCTGCGGGGTCTTGCACTTCTTTTGATAATCTCTCTACCGTTTCTGGACTCATTATTCAAGGTCGAACTGAAGGAGGTTTCTGGGATAATACTTCTTCGATTCCCCCCGCAAGGGTAGCTAGACAACCATCTCGCGATCTGTAGTACAATGTTTCCCGGCGCCTCACAGCAGCAGACAAGACGCTATCTACCGCTTGGGTCTTGAGCCAATATAGAACTTGCAGTTTTTCGTGACGAGTCGCATCTTTCTCTTTCCTGAGAAGAGCTTTTAGCTCTTCTTCTGTTTCCCTTATGTCAATCTTAACAACTCCTGACATTTTTCTTCCTTCTATTGGCGTACTAGCTTACAAAAAGGACACCCATTAACTATAGCACTATTTTAGGAAATTGGTATAAGGCGGTTTCCTTTGAGGCTAGTTCCTTCAAGATTGTAGCCGAGTGTTTTACAGTCTCGGAACATTTATTCAATGCCCATCCGTTGCTTGTAAGCATCGATAGCTGCCGGCAATGAGCTTAAATCTGTGAGAATAAACTACGCTTCCTCAACCTTCCATGCCCCATAGTTTCTTTTCCACTTACAAGCAATATCAAAGCCAGTGGCAGGCTGAGTTTTCCTCACTCTTTTACCTTAAAATATAAATAGGTTGCTGGTACTATTCCTAATTCATCTAATTGTTGGCAGACTAAATGTTCTGTTTCGATAGAATAATTTCTCTTCAGTATTAAAAAAAAGACCCACCTTTTTTTTAAGCCTGTTTCCCAAGTCGATCTAATAAAATTCACGAACGACTAAAACGATTAATTTATATTGGAAAAACAATGGTAAAACTTGCTGTATATTTGTAGTTTGTTCGTCGAAGTTGCTGCTTCATAATTTTGGCAACAATGACCAGTATAATGGAATTGCTCTTCGCTCCGAGATTAAGCTGACCATAAACAGATGAATACACCCCCATTGGCTGCGATCGATTGATCTTGACAAGCTTTGACCAACAGGGCAACAAGTGGTCAACCAATAAGTAATTAATGGGAACCAAATTAATTCGATCGCTCTCGTGAGGTAAATCTAAAAATCTTTGTAATTTGCCGCCGACTTTCGGCTGTAATTAGGCAGGGAAATACTCGCGAGAGCGGTTCTAATCTCTCTTGTTTTTCTGCTTGCATCAAGGATACTTGGTTGTCATCATCAGAAACTGAGATGGCGCCAGGTATTTTTGTAAATGAGTCGGGTAGAATGTTTGTATCATTATTATTTTGGATAGGCAAGCGTGTAACAATGCTGCTGCCTATCTTTTTTTACCACAAATAGGCTCAATCCTTACTAACTATGGGTTTGGGGCTGGTTGTCACCCCCCCAGGTTATGTCATCTATCTCGCGCTGGCCCCTTCGCAATATTACTTAATAAATCTCCCCATCTTTATCAAAACTTTAATTAAAAAGGTGTTTATAAAGAAAACTTTATAGAGATTTTCTGAAAAAACAGTTAGGGTTAGTACAACCTTCAGAAAGAGTTTCGGATGCAAGTCGCGAAACAGGGAAATTATTGTCTTTTTTTAGCTATTGGTCAGGTGTGGTATGCCAAATTTAAATAATCAAGTTTCAGGAAGTGCGATCGCCTTTATCGACACTCAAGTTGAAAATTATCAAAGTTTGATTGCTGGGGTAAAACCGGGTACGGAAGTAGTCGTTTTGGATGGGAACCGGGATGCGATCGACCAAATTACTGAAATTTTAGGCGATCGCAGCAATATTGACAGCATTCACATCATTTCTCACGGTGCTCCGGGCAGCTTGCAACTCGGCGATGGTAGCTTGAGTTTAGATGATCTAGAGGGCGATCGGCATTCTCTACAGCAGTGGTTTTCGCAACGAACCGACTCAACGGGCAAAAATCGACCGACTATCCTCCTGTACGGGTGCTTAGTAGCAGCAGGCGAGACAGGTAAAGCATTTGTCAAACGCTTGAGTGAGTTAACCGGGGCCTGTGTTGCTGCTTCCCAAAACCTCACGGGAAGTGTAGCAAAGGGCGGCGACTGGGAATTGGAAGTGAGAACCGGTTCAATAGAAACGCCGCTGGTATTTGAAGCCGAAGTGTTAGCGGGTTACGAGTATGTTCTGTCTACTTTTGGTACTGCGACTAATTTTCCCATAACCTCCGGTCTCCGTAACGTTGCGACTGCGGACTTTAACAAAGACGGCAATCTTGACCTAGCCTTTGCTACCGAGGGAGTTAATCGCAACGTCTCGATCGCATTGGGAGATGGCACTGGCCAATTTGGCGCTGCCACTAATCTTAACACCAGCGCGCCGGTCAATCTCAACACCTCCTCTGTCGCTGTAGGCGACTTTAACAACGACGGTAATTCTGACCTGGTTGCAGCTAATTATGCGATTGACGCCGTTTCTGTCCTGTTAGGAAATGGTAATGGCACTTTCGGTGCAGCCACCTACTTTAGTGTGGCGTCAAACTTTAGTGTGCAGTCAAAACCCATTACCGTCGCTGTGGCAGACTTCAACGGGGACGGCAATTTAGACTTAGCTACAGCCAATCAAATCTCTAACAACGTCTCCATCTTGCGGGGTAATGGTAATGGTACTTTTGACGGACTTACTACTTTGAGCCTGGGGTTAATCCCTACTTCTTTGGTTGTCGGCGACTTTAACAAGGATGGCAAGAATGACTTAGCGACAGGGAGCCTTGGTACTAACATCGTATCCATCAGGTTGCAGAATGCTAATGGCACTTTCGGCGCCGCCACTAACTTTACTGTTGGTGGATATGGCGTTAGTAACATTGCTATAAGAGACTTTAACGGGGACAATAATCCTGACTTAGCAACCAGCAATCCAAGCTCAAACAACGTATCAATACTGTTAGGAAATGGCACTGGAAGCTTTAGTACAGCTACCAACTTTAGCGTTGGCGTTGGAGCAGGAAGCCTTGCTATTGCTGACTTCAATGCCGATGGAAAAGTCGATTTAGCCAAAGCCAACAGTACATCGAACAATGTCTCCGTCTTGTTTGGAAGTGGCAATGGCAGCTTTGGAACTGCCACTAATTTTGTTGTGGGAGACCAGCCCGTAGGTATTGTTGTAGGCGATTTTAACAATGATGGCTTATCCGATTTAGCTACGTCGAACTTTGGCTCTCAAAACACCTCGATTCTGCTGAATACATCCTTCCCGGCGGTAAATTTCGGTGCGGCAACTTACAGCGCAACAGAAGGAACCGCAGACACGGTAGTTAATATTCCCGTCACTCTGGGCGGCACTCCTGACGCTGCTGTAACCGTACCAATTGTCATCGACCCCAGCAGCAGTGCCACCCCTAATTCAGACTACACCATTTCCCCTACCTCGATTACATTCCCCGCAGGTGCAACAGGTGCCGCACTCACCAAGAATATTGCAGTTACTATCAAACCCGACAATCTCGCTGAAAACGCCGAAACCGCAATTCTCAACTTGGGCACAATCACCGGTGCCGTTGCAGGTACAACAAAAAAAACAACATTAACTATTGCTGCTAACGGTACAGTTTCTTATGCTATCGCCGCCGGTACTGCAAGCATTGCTGAAGGCAATAGCGGCACAAAGCCTCTGACTTTTACTGTGACTCGCAGCGGCAACACAGGCGGGGCAAGTAGCGTCAATTATACGATCGCCGGGACTGCTACAAACGTCAGCGATTACAACAACATCGGCGGCACTTCTGGGGCAACTGCTGTTACTGGCACAATTAATTTTGGCGCCGGTGAAACATCCAAAACCATTACTCTCGATGTATTAGGCGACACCCTAGTTGAACCCGACGAAACCATTACCGTCACCCTTTCGGGTCCCACAGGCCCGGGCCTAACACCGACAATTACCACTGCTACCGCTACCACAACTATTCCTAAGGATGACGAAGCAGGCTTTACTATTAATCCGCTATCGGGATTAACTACAAGTGAAGTTGGCGGCAAGGCAGAATTTACAGTCAAACTCAACGCTCAACCTACTGCTGATGTTACTATCGGTTTGACGAGTTCCAATACAGCAGAGGGAAGAGTTTCGACTAATAGCTTAACTTTCACTCCCGCTAACTACAATCAACCGCAAACAATAACAGTGAGTGGTGTTGACGATTTGGTAGCTGATGGCCCTCAACCTTACAAAATTTTCACGGCTGAGGCTGTGAGTACCGATGATAATTACAATTACCTCGATCCTGATGATGTCACCGTCACCAACACTGACAATGACACTGCGGGAATTACGGTTAATCCGACGGCGGGATTAACTACGGGTGAATCTGGCACCAAGGCTAACTTTGCTGTGGTTCTGAATAGTCAGCCGACTGCGGATGTGACTATCGGTTTGAACAGTGACAATGTTGCCGAGGGAACTGTTTCGACTAATAGTTTAACTTTCACTCCGGCTAACTGGAATACACCGCAGCAGGTGACAGTAACAGGGGTTGACGATTTCGTAGCTGACGGCGATATTAACTACAAAATTGTCACGGGGGCTGCTGTTAGTACCGATGCGAATTATAACAACCGAGATGTAGCGGATGTTAGCCTTAGCAATCAGGACAATGATACCGCTGGTGTTTCTATTACTCCTGTGCAAACAACTGCTACAGAAGGCGGTCCCAATGGCAATTATGGCATCCAATTAACGTCGCAGCCGATCGCCCCTGTAACTCTCACTCTCACAACAGGTAATCAGATAGGGGCGATCGCGCCTGTGACTTTCACTGCCAACAATTGGAATGTCGCTCAAACCGTTACGGTGCAAGCTGTTGATGATACGGTTGTCGAAGGAGCGCACAGCGGTAATATCACTCACAGCGTGAGCAGCACTGATACTAAGTATAATACACTGGTGGTTCCAGGGGTGACAGTGGCTATTACTGATAACGATGTAGCGCCACCACCACCGCCGCCGACGCCGACACCGACGCCAACTCCAACGCCGACAACTGGGACTCCCACACCAACACCAAGTCCAACGCCGACAACTGGGACTCCCACACCAACACCGACGCCAACGCCGACAACTGGGACTCCCACACCAACACCAAGTCCAACGCCGACAACTGGTACACCAAGTCCCACGCCGACAACTGGTACACCAAGTCCCACGCCGACAACTGGTACACCAAGTCCCACGCCGACAACTGGTACACCAAGTCCCACGCCGACAACTGGTACACCAAGTCCCACGCCGACAACTGGTACACCAAGTCCCACGCCGACAACTGGTACACCAAGTCCCACGCCGACAACTGGTACACCAAGTCCCACGCCGACAACTGGTACACCAAG
>NZ_JAUBVJ010000143.1:0-12407 GCF_036702785.1 Microcoleus sp. AR_TQ3_B6
ATTTGGGAAACTTTTAGAACTTTTTGGAAATAAAGCCGTCCTAAAAGGACGGGGTTTTAAACCCAATTTTCTGATAAGAAGGGCTTGAAATGCTACTATGGATTAACAACTAGCCCTCAAGTGCGGGGCTTTAAACCCATCTTTTTGGTAAACAATGCCTAAGCCTCGAATACAATATATTTGTCGGGAATGCGGGTATGATTCACCACAATATTTTGGCAGGTGTCCTAGCTGTCAGAAGTGGGATTCTTTTGACGAGCAAATAGAACAACCTACTGCTGGTGGGCCGCGGGCTGGTTTAACTGGGGTGACAACTAAGACAGTGGGCGGTTCGCCCCCTGATAAGTCGAAGGGTCAACCAAGGGTATCTTTCAGATTATCGCAGATTGCTGACCAAACTCAGTCTCGCTGGCCTTCGGGTTACGGGGAACTCGATCGAGTTTTGGGAGGCGGGATTGTTCCGGGATCGCTGGTGTTGATTGGAGGAGAACCGGGAATCGGGAAATCGACGCTGCTGCTGCAGGTGGCGAATATGTTGGCCCGCAAGGATCGGATACTGTATGTCAGTGCGGAGGAGTCCGGCCAGCAGGTGAAGTTGCGATCGCAGCGTTTGGGCGTGGCGAATCCGGTTGAGTTGTCAAGCAACGGCGGACATAAATCCGATCGCCACGGGGAAGCTAAAACGGATTCCGAGGACAATTCAGCGGAGAATTTCTATTTGCTTCCCGAGACTGATTTAGAAGTTGTTTTGCGGGAGTTGGAAGCGCTGAAACCGAATGTGGCGGTGATTGACAGCATCCAAACTATTTATTTTGCTAGTTTAACATCGGCTCCGGGTTCGGTGGCTCAGGTGCGGGAATGTACATCTGCTTTAATGCAGGTTGCGAAAAGGGAAAATATTACTTTATTTATTGTCGGTCACGTTACGAAAGATGGAGCTTTGGCCGGGCCTAGGGTTTTGGAACATTTGGTAGATACTGTACTGTATTTTGAGGGCGATCGCTTTGCTTCTCATCGACTTTTGCGATCGATGAAAAACCGTTTTGGCGCGACTCACGAAATCGGCGTTTTTGAAATGGTAGCCCACGGTTTGCGAGAAGTAGATAATCCGTCGGAGTTGTTTTTAGGAAATAGAGATGAATTTTCTCCCGGTACTTCGACGACTGTTACTTGCGAAGGAACTCGACCGATTTTAGTGGAAATTCAGGCCTTAGTTAGCCCTGCAAGTTTTGGTTCGCCGCGCCGCACTACTACTGGTGTGGACAATGCTAGATTGCAGCAAATTTTAGCTGTTTTGGAGAAAAGGGTGGGGATTCCTTTATCTAAATTAGATGTGATTTTGGCGACGGTGGGCGGGTTGAAGGTGGACGAACCGGCCGCGGATTTGGCAGTTGCGATCGCCGTTGTGGCCAGTTTTCGCGATCGGGTGGTTGATGCACGCACTGTCTTGCTTGGAGAAGTTGGTTTGGGGGGACAGGTGCGGCCGGTTTCGCAATTAGAGTTGCGGCTGAGGGAGGCGGCGAAATTGGGTTTCAAAAGGGCCATTATTCCTAAGAATCAACCGGTGCCAGATTTGGGGATGGAGATTATTCCCGTGGCGAAAGTAATCGATGCAATCATTGCGGCGATTCCGGCTACTCCGGCTCAGTTGCAGTCGGTTGATATGGAGTTGCAGTCGGTTGATTTGGACGAAGATGATTTGTTGAATTGAGTGAGAATAGTGATGTTGTAAATTGAGAGTAAGCAGGCACGAATTATGTATCAAGTAGACATTGTTGAGGCAAAAGAAAAGCTTCTGGAATTAATCGAAGTGGCGATGAGAGGTGAAGAAGTTTCCATTAGTAAAGATAACCAGCCTGTTGTAAAATTAGTAGGAATTCCTAAACAAGCTAAACCAAATCGGAAAGCAGGAAGTGCTAAAGGAATGGTTTGGATGTCGGATGATGTTTGGATGTCGGATGATTTTGACGAACCGCTAGAAGAATTTAAGGAGTACAGGTCATGAGGCTGTTGTTGGACACTCATGCCTTTATTTGGTACACCACAGACAGTTCAGAACTTAGCATAAAAGGGCGATCGCTAATTGACAACGGAGATAACGATATTCTTCTCAGTACAGCTAGTGTCTGGGAAATGGCGATTAAGCATGGGAACTGCAAGCTCTACTTTAGTCTGCCTTTTATGGAGTTTGTCAAGCAGCAAATAGCAGTTAATAGAATTGATATACTGGAAATTAGTTTTGACCACATTGAGGTTGTGGCTTCACTGCCTTTGCATTACCGCGATCCATTTGACAGGCTGATAATTGCCCAATCAATGGCAGAACAGATACGCGTTTTGAGCCGTGATGCTTTTTTTGATGCTTATGCGATCGCGCGGGTGTGGTGAATTAAGTTAGTTTAAAAATAAAGAGGCGAAGATGAAACAATTTAAAATCATCATTGAAAAACATTCCGATGGTTATGTAGCCTATCCTCTTGGGATCAAAGGTGCCGTAGTTGGTGAAGGTGACACCCATGAAGAAGCCTTAGCTGATGTCAAGTCTGCTATTCGCTGCTACATCGAAGTATTTGGCAAAGAAACAATGGAAAACGAATCATATCATGTCCGGTCGAGCAACCGCGATTTTTGTCGGGGCCAGTGAGCCAACAATACCTGCCCACAATCTCCCATCTCAAAAACCCGCCCCGACCGGGATATGATGGTTAATCGAGCGGACATGATATCACCTGCGATCGAGACTTTTTTAGTAGAAGCAGAGGTGGCTATTTAATGTCAAAGTTTCCTGTCGATGCTTCTCAAAGACAATTCATCAGAACATTTCAGTTGTGAGGTTTTCGGATTATTAGAGAAGGCGAACATATTGTCATGGTATGAGAGACTCAGGATGGCACGGAGACTCCGTTAGTAATTCCTAACCACGCTCAAATAAAATCAGGGACACTGAGAGCAATTTGTACTCAGGCGGGAATTTCTAGAGAGGAATTTTTCATAGCTTATGCACAAAGTTGAGTGCAGATGCTATCTACGATAACACTTGAAATATGTAAAATTAGAGATTGCCTTTTTTGAGGTGCATTTTCAATCAAACATGAAAAAATCAAAAAGACGTAAAAATCAGTGGTCAAATGAACTAAACGACATCATTCGGGGTGCATCGGGCGGCTTTTTGTTCGGTACTCCCCTGCTTTATACCATGGAGGTTTGGTGGATCGGTTCGTATACTACACCAGCGAAAATGTCGATCGCGATCGCAACTACCTTTATCGTCGTTTTCTTGCTGACTCGCACAGAAGGTTTTCGCAAAACTAAGGACATCCGCTGGCGAGATGCTGCAATCGATACCGTAGAAGCAATCGCCATCGGCATTGTCTGCGCGGCTTTTGTCCTGTTTTTGCTCAGGGAAATTACCCCGGAGACTCCGCTGCAAGAAACTTTGGGGAAAATCATCTTTGAAGGCCTGCCGTTTTCCTTGGGAGTTGCCCTGGCAAGAGGTTTCTTGAGCGGCGATCGCTATCAAACTTCAGACAGCGACAACGAACCTACCATTAACCCAACTCTAGCAGATATCGGCGCTACTTTAATCGGCGCGATGATAATTGCTTTCAATATCGCCCCAACTGACGAAATTCCCATGCTAGCTGCGGGTATTTCACCGCCTTGGCAATTAGCAATTATCGCCGCTTCGCTGCTAATTTCCTACGGTATTGTATTTGTAGCAGGCTTTACTTATCAAGCAAAACGGCAGCAGCAGCAAGGGCTTTTTCAGCGTCCCCTCAGCGAAACTGTCATGGCGTATTTAGTGTCGCTGGCGGCTTCTGCATTTATGATGTTTTTTTTCCACAAACTCAGTTTTGACGACCCGTGGTCGATTTGGCTGAGCTATACGTTAGTATTGGGATTGCCCGCGACTATTGGCGGCGCCGCAGGGAGGTTGGCAGTATGAGTCAAAGTAATAACGAACAGCAACAAAAAAGAACTCCTGCTGAATGGGCCACATTTGCGATCGCCTGCTCGATCCTTTCTCTCCTCATCGGACTCGTACTCTACAACTGGCTGACTAAAAAACACGAACCTCCGATCATTTCTGTCACTCGCAACACGCCTATTCGCGAAACTCAAGGGCAATTTTACGTGCCGTTTACCGTAACTAACACGGGCGGCGAAACGGCAGAATCAGTGCAAATTATTGCCGAACTGCGTGTCAACGGCGAAGTTTTGGAATCCGGCGACCAGCAAATTGATTTTTTGTCAAGCGGCGAAACTCAAGAAGGAGCTTTTATCTTTAGCCGCAATCCCAGTCAAGGTCAATTGATTGTGCGATCGAGCAGTTATAAACTACCTTAGTAGTGCTAAAAAAGTAATAATACATTGTACTGAGCTACAAAATAGTAGATAGCACAGATGTCATTTTCTAGCGATTAGGAAAAAGACAAGGTTTTTCCGGTAGTGCCCTAGAACTAATGATGCTAGATTAGCAATACTTCTTGCTAATCTATCCCTGACAATCCCTCTTTATCCTAACTGTTATTTTTGTCTTTTTGCCAGACAGTCAAAAACGGTCGCATTCACAACAGTAAACAACGGTTTAAGTGTGTTAAGTGCGATCGGCAATTCGTTGAACATCCGCATTCATAAGGTGATTGAGGAGGAGACACGAGAGCTAATTCATCGATGGTGGTTAGAACATATTTCACTTGAGGGGATTGCTCGTGCGCTCCAGATTTCTCAGCAATGGATCCAACCCTACGTTAATGAGAAATATGCTGGGGTATCCCGAAGCGTGGATTGAAGCCGTAGGAGAAGCCAGTTATTTACCTGTCTCCTTTTTCTCCCCATTTAAATCCAATTAAAAGCAGAAGAGTCTAAGATCGAAGAATATCTACATTCAGTTTTTGTACGTAAGTAGTGACACCTGAGAGTCAGTAATTGTACGGAGTCGAATCGATCGCTCTCAAAGCTCTCAAAAATTGGTTTACTCATTGTTGTTACTGTACCTCATACCGTTTAAAACCACTGTAAACGAAGGTGGGCGAGGCGGATTTTAAAATGGCAAAATCTCTCCTAGCCATGATTAGGGGTTAAACCGCCCCCCTACAGACCATTGATATTTTTTTGCGCCTATTTACTTCGCCACGGGATGTGCTATCATCAAAAATATAAAAATTAGAGAAAAATGGTGATCGATTTTACAATTGTTCAGACATTTTTAAGCTAATTAACCAAAAAACATTTTTTTCAGGGTTCACTATTAAAGAAAGAAAGAGAGTTTTAGCGAAACGGCCCCTACTATTTACTTTCGCACACCATCAAACACTCTACTGTTAACAGAGGTATCATATTTATGAATATTAAGGCCAAATACAAACTCCTCGAAAAAATTAATGTGGGTTTAAATACAGTAGTTTATCGCGCAGAGAGGAGGGAAGATCAGACTGCTGTGATTATCAAAACCCTTATGGCAGACTATCCTACTCTCCAAGAGATTATGCAGTTGAGACATGAATATGAAATCTCCCGACATCTCAATTTAGAAGGTATTGTCAAGCCCTATGGATTGGAAAATCATCGTAATGGTCTAGCACTGATATTGGAAGATTCAAGAGGAGAAGCACTCAAAAATTTTTTGAATGGTCACAAACTTGAACTCAAAGAGTTTTTGGAAATTGCTATTCAGTTAGCAGATACTCTGGGTAAGTTGCATGACAACCAAATTATTCATAAAGATGTTAAGCCGACAAATATCATCATTACTCCTGCTACGCTAGACGTAAAAATTACTGACTTTAGCATTGCCACGCGCTTGTCTAAAGAAACCCCAACACTCAGCCATCCCACTTTACTAGAAGGCACACTCGCCTATATATCGCCAGAGCAAACAGGGCGGATGAATCGCTCAATTGACTATCGCACCGACTTCTACTCTTTAGGTATCACCTTCTATGAAATGCTGTGTGGCGAAGTGCCATTTAAGGCTACAGATGCCATGGAATTAGTTCACTGCCACATCGCTAAACAGCCTGTCCCCCTCTGGGAAATTATCTGGGCAAAAGAGCAAAATAGCAGTGTAAAAATTACCAGAGATAATCCCACATTTAAAACTCAAAATAGTGAGATTATCAAAGCAATTTGTGACATAGTGATGAAATTATTAGCCAAAACTGCTGAAGATAGATATCAAAGTGGTTATGGTCTCAAAGCGGATCTAGAACAATGTTTAAATCAATTACAACAAACTGGCAAAAATTGTAACTTCATTCCGGGTGAGCGTGATAAGTCCGGTCAATTTCTGATCCCACAAAAACTGTACGGACGAGAAGCACAAGTAGCCACACTGATGGATGCCTTTGAGCGGGTTAGCACAGGAACAGCCGAGTTCATGCTAGTTTCCGGTTACTCAGGAATAGGTAAAACTTGCTTAGTTTATGAAATCCACAAACCCATTGTCGGAGCAAGGGGTTATTTTATCGCTGGCAAGTTTGACCAATTTAAACGTAATATTCCCTATGGAGCGTTAATTCAAGCTTTTGAAGGACTAATTCGCCAAATATTAACAGAAAGCGCTGAAAAAATCAACTTGTGGAAACATAAAATTTTAAATGATTTAGGTCAAAATACTAGAGTTATAATTGACGTTATTCCGGAATTGGAATTGATTGTTGGTGAGCAACCTGAAGTTTCTAAATTAGGGCCAAGCGAATCACAAAACCGTTTCAATCTGGCCTTTAAACAATTCATTCATGTTTTTACCCAAAAAGCACATCCGCTAGTTTTATTTTTAGATGATTTGCAGTGGGCAGATTCTGCTTCTTTGAAATTGGTTCATGTGCTGCTAACTGACCTAGATAGCCAATATTTATTGGTAATTGGGGCCTATCGAGATAACGAAGTCAGCCCAACTCATCCGTTAATGCAGACTTTAGATAGTATTTCTTCCTGCGGATCAATAATAAATAATATCGTTCTCCAACCGTTGACACTTAGTACAGTCAATCAATTAGTTGCTGACACCTTGGGTGACAACAACTCATCACGAGTCCCCTCTATTGCTGGTTTTTCCGAGCAATACGGAGAAATTGAGGGAAAAAGTTTCCTTGCTAAAAAGAATAACAATGAAAGAGATAAGTGCAACTTATTAGCTGAGTTAGTTTTCAATAAAACTCAAGGAAATCCCTTTTTTCTCACTCAACTGCTCACCTCCCTGTACGCCGAAAAACTCTTGAAATTTGACTTCAGTATTGGCAGATGGGAGTGGGATATGGGGCAAATTCAAAGTGTGCAGATCGCAGATTATAATGTCATCGAACTCATAGCCAGAAACATTCAAAAACTGCCTCCAGACACCCAGAAAATTTTAAAGTTAGCAGCTTGTATTGGCAACCGATTTAATTTAGACGTTTTGGCAATAGTAAGTGAAAAATCTATATCACAAACGGCATCTGCTTTATGGGACGGGCTTCAGGCGGGTCTAATTTTACCCATCGGGGAAAGTGCTTACAAAATACCGTTACTTTGCACAGGTAATCAGTCCTTAATAATAGGCAATAGTCAAGGAACCCCGTCAGAAATTAATACTGACAAAGTATCCTACAAATTTTTGCATGACCGGGTTCAGCAAGCCGCTTATTCTCTAATTCCTTCTGAGCAACAAAAAACTACCCACCTAAAAATTGGTCAACTCCTGTTACACAATACAGATGGAGACACCCTAGAAGAAAATGTCTTTGATATTGTTAACCAGCTAAATATCGGAGTAGAATTCATTACTGAGCAAGAAGAAAAATACAAGCTGGCTCAATTAAATTTAATAGCTGCTCGAAAAGCCAAAGCAGCATCAGCTTATGAAGCTGCTGTCATGCAATTAAGAGTAGGGTTAAAACTATTAGCAGAAAACAGTTGGCAGAGTAACTACGATCTGACACTAGCACTTTATGTAGAAGCCGTAGAAGCGGAATATCTTACTACCAATTACGAAAGGTCAGCCGCTCTTGCTGAAGTTGTTCTGCAACAAGCTAGCACCCTGCTCGACAGAGTGAAAGTATACGAGCTACAAATCCAGTATTATATGGCTCAAAATCAGATGTTAAAATCCATTGATATTGGGCTGCAAGTGCTAGATATGCTGGGTGTTTCCTTATCAAATGACGAAGGTGACGCGGGTTTTGTGGTTGAATTGCCAAACCTCGCAGACTTAGAAAATATTCCAGAAATGACAGATCCGTATCAATTAGCAGCCTTGCGAATACTGATGAGCGTTATTTCTTCTGCTTGCACAGTCAAGCCAGATATTGTACCCCTGCTTGTACGGACCCAAACGAAGCTCTGTGTTGAACGGGGTCATTCATCACTGGCTGCTTTTGCTTATGCTTTTTATGGAAATTTTATATATTCAATGACTGGGGATATAAATGCAGCCTATCCTGCAGGTCAGCTAGCTTTAAAGCTGTTGGATAAATTTAATGCTAGAGAACTTCAATGTAAAGTATGCACTTTATTTTATGGTATGCTCAAGCCCTGGAAGGTTCCTATTAAGGACACATTAACATCACTACGGGAGACGCTGCAAAGTGGGCTGGAAAGTGGAGATATAGAGTATGCGGGCTATAGTGCTACGCTCTATTGCTCTGGCATCTTTTTGACGGGGGAGCGATTAGATATAGTAGAAGAAGAACAAGAGCAATATCTTAATTTAGCGTTCAAACTCAAACAAGACTATTCTATCTACTACATCCAGATATTCCATCAACTGACTCTCAATCTGAAAATTGAAACGGAGGCGAAAACTCAGTTAGTTGGCAAGAGTTTTAATGAGACACAAATGTTGCCTGTTTTAATTGAAACTAACAATAAAATTTTGCTATTTATTGCTTATCTCGCCAAGACGATTCTCTTTTATCTATTTAAAGAACCTACAAATGCTCTTGCTAACGCCAGTTTAGCAGCAGAACACGCAGTCAGCGTGATGAGCATGGTAGTTTCGGCTCCTCACAACTTCTATTATTCCCTCGCTCTCCTCGCTGTTTATCCTCAAGCTTCACTCGGCGAACAACAACAATACATCAGCTTAGTAGAAGCTAATCAACAACAAATGCAGAAATGGGCATTTCATGCCCCGTTTAACTTCCAGCATAAGTACGACCTTGTGGAAGCAGAAAAAGCCCGGATTCAAGGGCAAATTTTAGAAGCAATGGAATATTATGACCGAGCTATAGCAGGAGCTAAAGAACAAGGATACATTCAGGAAGAAGCACTAGCATCGGAACTAGCAGCCGAGTTTTATTTCTCCCTAGGCAGAGACAAGTTTGCTCGAATCTATCTGACACAAGCTTACTACGGATATATTCGTTGGGGAGCAAAAACTAAAGTTAAAGATTTAGAGTCTAGATATCCTTTGGTATTTTCCGAGATGCTGATGCGAGAATCCAGAGGCATAGAGATTAATAGGACAACCACAACATCGACCACGGGAGCAAGTTCGGCGGTTTTGGATTTGTCCACTGTGAACAAAGCATCTTTGGCCTTGGCTGAAGAAATAGTTCTTGATAAGTTGCTAGATAAGTTACTTAAAATTGTGATGGAAAATGCTGGAGCTACAACGGCCTGCCTGATTTTAGAAAAAGAGGGAAGGTTAGTGATAGAAGCTACAGGTGTTGTGGATAGAGATGCGGTTGTATTGTGTTCGGAATACCCCGTTGAAAACAGTGAAAATCTGCCCATTACCATAATTAACTATGTAGGCATATCTAAAGAAAATGTGGTGTTAAATGATGCAGCCCTATCACAAAGATTCATGAACGATCCTTACATCATAAAAACCACACCGAAGTCAATATTATCTATGCCTATTATTAATCAAGGCAAGCTCATTGGGATTATTTACTTGGAGAACAATATCACAACGGGTGCCTTTACAACGGAGAGGCTGGAGGTATTAAAAATACTTTCTTCACAGATAGCTATATCTCTTAAAAATGCTATGCTATATGGAAAATTGGAAACCGCAACTCAACACTTGAAAACAGCTAATGAACAATTAGAGGATTACAACCAAACGCTTGAACAAAAAGTAGAAGATAGGACTCAGGAACTCAAGCAAAAAAATAGTCTGCTGAGAGAACAAGCAATTCAACTTGAACTCACCCTTAAAGAATTGCAAGCGACACAGACTCAGCTAATTCAAACTGAAAAGATGTCAAGTCTGGGGCAAATGGTTGCTGGTATCGCTCACGAAATTAACAATCCAATTAACTTTATCTACGGCAATCTTACCCCCGCTAGCGAATATTTTCATGACTTGCTGGGGTTGCTGAATCTCTATCAGGAGCAATTGCCTAATGCAACTCCTGAAATTTTGAGTTGGGCAGAAAATATCGATCTGGAATTCTTAATTGCCGATTTTCCTAGACTGCTTGATTCGATGCAGGTAGGGGCAGACCGCATCCGCCAGATTGTCTTGTCGCTCCGGAATTTCTCGCGCTTGGATGAGGCGGAAATGAAACCAGTAGATATCCATGAAGGGATTGATAGCACTCTGCTATTGTTGCAAAATCAGCTAAAAGCTAAGCCAGAAAATCCTGGTATTGAAATTGTTAAAGAATATGGAAATCTACCTCTGGTAGAGTGTTACGCTGGCTTTCTGAACCAAGTATTTATGAATATAATCAGCAATGCCATTGATGCTATAGAGGAATCCTTGGTGAATTCTCCTATAGCATCAATCTCTAAGAAAAAATCACAAGTTCGTATTCGCACCAGTGTCATAAATAGTAACCAAGTAGAGATTCGGATTGCCGACAATGGAGCGGGGATGACCGAAGAAGTAAGGCAGAAGGTTTTTGACCCTTTCTTTACTACGAAACCTGTCGGCTCTGGCACTGGTTTGGGCTTGGCTATTAGCTACCAGATTGTAGTAGAAAAACATCATGGTAGCCTGACTTGTATTTCCGAGCCTGGACAGGGAGCTGAGTTCGTGATTGAGATTCCTCTCAAGCAGGGAACTCTCCAAAAGTGAGATTGATTTAGCTTGTGTTCGCTCCCAGGAATTTACACAACAGCATTTAGTCGAGTCTCTTCCCGAACACCAAGCGCATATCATCTGTTTGGATGGGAATCCAAACAGATGATATGCGCTTCACACAGGAAAACTCTGAGACAGGGGTGACACCGGATAATTTAGCTTATGTGATTTACATATCCGGTTCTACTGGTCAACCCAACCCAGTAGCGTGAGCACATAGCGGTGCTGTCAACACGCTCCTCGATATTAACCACCGCTTTGAAGTAGGAGTAGGCGAGCTCGCCCCAATCCGGATCGCTGACCCTTGCTGTTTCGGAACTTACGCTTTTGAACCCTTAACCCCCTTAAAACCCACCGGAATTACGCATTTTAGTTCATTAGTCAAAACTAAATTTAATATAGATTAAATTACAAAATTCTGAGTTGTAAAAAAGTTTGTAGTAAATCTTGACAACTCTGTGATTATTCAGAATAATCCATCCCCTTGAGGGGTGAGGTAATTATTCTAAATAATTCCCTTGAAGGGTGAGAGGGGTGAGGGGTGAGAGGGGTGAGGGGTGAGGGGTGAGGGGTATAAAAAATAAAACTCTGCTAGATTAAAGTAATAGCACTTCCCAGAAAACCACATGGGTTTATATACAGATAATGCCCAAACTGAAGGTGAAAGCTCATCGTCAGCGCTACTAGAAATAATCTCTGGGCATAAAAAAGTTCAGGATCTTTTTGTGGTGGCTAAACTCTAAATTGCCGATATTCTGAGTAACGGCCATAAAACTGCCGATGAACTTGCCAAAGCTACCAGTGTAAATTCTCGTAGTACTTATCACCTGTTCTGCTGGTAAGCATGGGTATTTTTTCAGCCCAAAAGAATGACGAGTTTCAGTTAAATCCTCTGGGGAAATACCTGCTAACTGGTACTTCTGATTCTTTATGAGGTACAATTCTGGGAAATGCTGATGCAGGGTATGAGGTATGGGGTAATTTACTCTAGGGTCTAAAGACAGGAGAATCCTCATTTGACAATAGTTTCCAGATGAGTGTATATAGCTACTTTAAGCATAATTCTGAGGCTGCCAGAAATTTCACTGAGTGGATGAAGGAGACGACAAGGGAGTGGATTCTTCCGCTTTTTGAAGCTGACGATTTTTCAGAAGTTATAACACTTGTGGACGTGGGATGGAACATTGGTACCTTAACAGCTTTTATTTTTAATAAGAATCTCAAGATGCCAGCCATTTTGTTCGCTCGGTAAGACTTTGTTGTCGGTGCAAATCAGGTTTTGGAAGTGGCGGGAGTTGTAGATAGGTGTCAAGTCGTGGGAGGAAACTTTTTTGATTCTGTTCCCCGTGGGGGCGATATTTACTTACTCTCTCCCGTCCTCCTTAATAGG
>NZ_JAUBVJ010000144.1:0-11735 GCF_036702785.1 Microcoleus sp. AR_TQ3_B6
TGATTTATCCGTGGAATCAATCCCTTTTCGAAAATCGAAAATCCTCAAGAAAGAGCATTTATCCGTGGGGTCAATCTCAAATCTCAAATCTAAAATCTAAAATCGATTGACTGCTTGTGGGAGCGATCGAGAACCCGAAAGGGCGATCGAAGCTGGTTTTTAAACTCATATTGATCAGCCTATCTAGCTTATTCAAGTGACATTCGGGTAGAAGTTACAGCATTTTTTAGGTAAGCAAAGATAGAGGACACGGCAGTGCCGTTTCCCTACAGCGATCGATCGCTTGACGGGTGTACTTGATCAACATGGGATCTGCTGTAAGTTGACACCAATGGGCATTGCCGTTTCCCTACAAATATGGTATACAATCTAATTTTGTAGAAAAACAACATTCATTATTGTGTCCTAATTTTATAGGAAAAAAAATTTAATCTGATACGAGTCATTAAAAGTCGCCGATTCCAGGGCCGGATACGGCAAGGCGGTTTCCCTACAAAAAATATGGCTTGCTAATTTTGTAGGACAACAACATTGTTCGTTGCTATCAACTTAAGCCGATCGCCTTAAGTAAAAAAATGTAAAGTTATCGTCCTCTTTGCGATTGCTTTGCCCATCGCCAACAATGACATGGCATCTAGGTAGAAACCTCGTGGTTCAAGCAAAAAAAAACATTATATCCAGCGAGCAGAGTATAAAAAACAGATTTTTTTCAGTATTTTTGCTTAACTTCTTTAATCCTTATAATACTGTACTTAAGCCCTAAGGCAGTTGCGTAAGGTGGGCAAATCAAAGTCCTATTAAAGGTAAATAGTCCGTATTGGTTACTCGCCGGTTGCCGAGATTAGCTAGCTGCTAATCTGCATTACTTAAGAAAGTGGGTGTTTATGAACTTATCTCAAGAAAATACTTTACCGCCGATCGACCAGGGCGCGATCGAGTTAGATCCGGAAGCTAAAACCGATGCCCCCTTTCCCGTCGTCGGGATTGCGGCTTCTGCCGGAGGCTTGGAAGCATTCATCCAGTTGCTCAAGCCGTTACCAGCAGATACCGGCATGGCATTTGTGCTGATCCAGCACTTAGCGCCCGATCGCCACAGCCTGCTGAGCGAGATTCTCAGCAGAAGCACGGAAATGCCCGTGAAGGAGGCGCAAGAAGGCATGGCTGTAGAGCCTAACCATGTCTACATCATTGCGCCGAATACCAAGCTGCTGCTGGTAGAAGGGCTGCTGAGACTGCTGCCGCGTGAGAAGATTGATGGCAAATATATGCCCGCAGATGCGTTTTTCGAGTCCCTAGCAGTCGATCGGGGCAACAAAGCCATCGGCGTAGTTTTATCGGGAGCCGATGGAGACGGCGCCTTGGGGCTGATGGCAATCAAAGCAGCCGGAGGCGTGACTTTTGCTCAATGCGAAGACACAGCCAAATTCGAGAGTATGCCGAATACCGCCAGGGCTACAGGTAATGTAGACTTCGTTTTGCCACCTGAGGCAATTGCGCGGGAACTGGAAAATCTCAGCCGCCATTCGTTACTGGCTGGGCCGCTACCTGTGACAATCCCTGAAGAATTGCCAGAAGCGGGGTCGGCCTTGGCGACTATTTTTGCGCTGCTGAAATCGAGCGCAGGGGTTGACTTCAGCCAGTACAAAGCGGCCACCCTGAACCGGCGAATGCTGCGGCGGATGGTGCTGTACAAAATGGAACGATTGGAAGATTACGCTCAATATCTCCTCGACCATCCGGCGGAAGTCAAAGCTTTGTATGAAGAAATTCTGATCCACGTCACGAGTTTTTTCCGTGACTTAGAAGTATTTCAACGCTTAAAAGACTACGTTTTCCCTACGATTACCCAAAATAAATCCGCAGAAGTTCCGATTCGGATTTGGGTTGCAGGATGTTCGACTGGTGAAGAAGTTTACTCGATCGCCATTTGCTTGTTAGAGTTTTTGGACGATCGAGCTATCGCGCCGCCGATTCAGATTTTTGCCACGGATATCAGCGAGGCGGCGATCTCCAAAGCTCGGTCTGGTTTCTACCCAGGAAGCCAGATGCTAGGCGTTTCCGAAGAACGGCGCCGCCGCTTCTTTGTCCCCGTAGAAGGAGGCGGATATCGCATCTGCAAAGTAGTCCGCGAACTGTGCGTATTCGCCAGACAAAACTTAGGCATCGACCCGCCTTTCTCTAATCTCGATTTAGTTAGCTGCCGCAATGTGATGATTTACTTGGCAGAACGTTTGCAAAAACGAGTTGTGTCAGTTTTTCATTACAGTCTCAACCGAACAGGCTTCCTGATGCTCGGCACTTCCGAAAGTACGGGCAAATCCTCGGACTTATTTACTTTAGTGGATGGGCCATCTAAAATTTATGCCAAACAGTTAACCGCGAATCCTCCCCGACTTCCCTTTGGGACAAGTTTCTTTCCCCTAACCCGAGCCGATAATCCGCAGCCAATGAATCCAAATTTTGCTAATAGCTTTGACTTGCAGCGCGAAACAGACCAATTGATTTTAAAGCGCTATAATGCTGTGGGTGCGGTAGTCAACGAGCAGATGGAGATTTTGCAACTCCGGGGAGACACCAATCGGTACTTAAGACTCACATCTGGAACGCCGACTTTAAACTTGTTCGCAATGGCGGTACCAGGATTGTCTGTTGAGCTTCGCACCGCAATTTATCAAGCGCAAACTCAGAACGTGACGGTGAGAAAAGAACGGCTGAGGGTGCAAGAGGGGGAGGAGACGCATCTCGTCAATTTTGAGGTGATTCCGTTCCAGCCTGCGAGGGTGGAAACACGCTACTTTTTGGTGCTGTTTGAAGAAACTTTACCCGCAGCCATCGACCTGGGAATCGACAATTTTGACAGCTTAGAACCAAGGGATTTTGAGCGGGAAATAGTTCGACTGAGGCAGGAACTTGCCACGGCTAAGCAAGAGAAAAAGATGGCTCAAGCGCACCTGCAAGCGGTAATCGATAACCAAGAAAATCTCACCCAAGACCTCAGAATTGCCAACGAAGAAATTATATCGAGCAACGAGGAGCTACAAAGCATCAATGAGGAACTAGAAACGGCTAAAGAAGAAATTCAAGCTACTAACGAAGAACTGATTACCACTGTGGAGGAACTTCGCACTCGAAATCTCGATTTGCAGCAGGTTAATAACGACGTGACTAATTTGCTGGCCAGTATCAATATTCCAATTTTAATGCTGGAAAACGATTTGCGGATTCGCAGCTTTACGCCAATGGCACAGCGGCTGTTCAATCTCATTTCTACGGATGTCGGGCGCCCCTTTAGCGACATCCGAGTCAATCTGGAGATTCCCAACTTGGAAGAGATGATTTTGGAGGTGATGGAGACTCTCAACACGAAAGAACAAGAAGTGCAAACTCAATCGGGATATTGGTACGCCCTCCGCATTCGTCCTTACCGCACAGCGGAAAACCAGATTGAGGGTGTGGTAATCGTTTTGATCGATATTGACGCTCTCAAACGCAGTGCTGCCACCATAGAAACAGCGCGCAACTATGCGGAAACAATTGTGGAAAGCGTGCCAACGCCTTTAATGGTGCTGGATGCTGATTTGCAAGTGAACACGGCCAATCGAGCATTATACGAAACGTTTCAAGTTTCATCTTCAGAAATGGCCCAAGATTCCTGGTTTGAATTAGCTAACGGGCCGTGGAATACCCCGGAACTGCGAGAGCTTTTGGAAGATATTCTGGTTAGTGATGTTGAGCTTAATAACTTTGAGATCGAGCAGACTTTTGGGCGGCTCGGGCCCAAAACTTTGCTGCTAAATGCTTGTAAGGTTGAACCAGAAGATAGGGTTTCAATGATTCTGCTGTCGATCGAGGATATCACCGATCGCAAGCAGTTTGAGGCACAGCGATCGCAGTTATTGGAGCAGGAACAGTCAGCCCGCCAACAAGCAGAAAAAGCTAACCGAGCTAAAGATGAATTTCTGGCGAATCTCTCCCACGAATTGCGCAATCCCCTGACTCCGATTCTGGCCTGGTCACAAATGCTGCGATCGGGGAAACTGAAGCAAGCAGAAACTCTTCGCGCTTTAGAGGTGATCGAGCGCAGCGCGAGGGCGCAAGCTCAGTTAATCGAAGATCTTCTCGATATTTCTCGGATTACCAACGGCAAGCTTAAACTGACTACCCGTTCGATCGATCTGCGGTTAGTGGTGCAAGCTGCGCTGGAGGGGGTTCAATTATCAGCCCAAGCAAAACACATTGAAATTGTTTCGCATTTGAGTGCTGTAACTGTCTTAGCCGATGTCGATCGCTTGCAGCAAGTTTTATGGAATATCCTGTCTAATGCGATTAAGTTTACTCCGGCGGGGGGACGAGTGGAAATCGTGATGCAGGAGCTCGAGAATCATGCGGAAGTTCGAGTCACGGACACCGGAAAAGGGATTGGGCCTGAGTTGTTACCGCATATTTTCGATCGCTTCCGCCAAGGAGATTCCAGCCCCACTAAGACGGAGCAAGGATTGGGATTGGGCTTGGCGATCGTGTACCATCTCGTTCAACTGCACGGGGGAACGGTGCAAGCGGATAGTCCGGGTCAGGGACAAGGAACTACAATAACTGTGAGATTGCCGCTGAGAGCCTCGCCTCAAGAGTTTACACCGCCAAGCCCAGAAGAGCCGGCTGCTGAGCCAGAGTCGGCTGCAGAGGCGGTGGATTGTCGCATCCCCTCTTTGGATGGTTTGCAAATTTTAGTTGTAGATGATGAGGCTGATACTCGGGATCTCTTAAAATATATGCTGGAAAACTACGGCGCTGAGGTTTTGACAGTAGCATCTGCAAGAGCAGCGATGGCAGCTTTGACGGAAAATCCCCGCAGATATGACGTGCTGATTTCGGATATCGGAATGCCAGAGGAAAACGGGTATTTCTTAATTCGGCAAGTGCGAGCTCTTGCTGCGGAAGCTGGGGGAAAAATCCCAGCCGCCGCCCTGACTGCGTATGCGAGCCCTCAAGAAGAAGAAAGGGCGATCGAAGCTGGTTTTCAAACTCATATTGCTAAGCCGATCAAGCCGGTTCAACTAGGATTAATTATTGCCAATTTAGTAGGGAGATTTTGACTTTCTTTTATTTCTTTTTTTTTTCAGAGAATAACCTGTGGTTGAAACCGCTTTTTGTCACAGGCAGCAGAGTCCCGCGCCCAACTTAGGCTGGGCCGTTTCCCTGTAGTATACAATCTGATTTTGTAGGGACACAACAGTGTTGTGTCCTGATTTTTTAATAAAACAATTCCATCTTATACCAATCATATCAACTCCGCTAGCTGAGGAATTGTAAAAGCGAATCAACAGTCAATCGATTTTAGATTTTAGATTTTAGATTTTAGATTGACCCCAGGGATAAATGCGGGGGCTTGAGGATTTTCGAGTTTCGATTTGGGATTGATTCCACGGATAAATCACGTGGCGGGTACCACCTTTGAAATTCTTGGTCAATACTCAACTATCATTCAGTTTTTCAACCCGCCTGTTAACAGTCATTAGTCATTAGTCATTAGTCATTAGTCATTAGTCATTAGTCATTAGTTACAGCAGATTCCACGTTGAAAAGTACAGCAGTCAAGCGCTCAATCGCTGTAGGGAAACGGCACTGCCGTGTCCTCTATCGAAAGCTATCTACCTCACTTACCTAAAAAATGCTGTAACAGTCAACAGTTAACAGTCAACAGTCAACAGTCAACAATAAAACAATTGCTAAAAAAAACACAACGTGAGAAAATAGAAAAAAATATAGAAATTCGGGAGTTATGATTCTTGGTAAGTATTAAATGTCGGGGCATTACCTTCTCAAATATCGAAGCCGTAATCTTTGACAAAGACGGCACTCTAGAGGACTCTCAGGAGTTTTTGAGACTGTTGGGGATTAAGCGAGCGCGCCTCGCAGACGCTCAAATTCCGGGCGTTGGAGAGCCTTTACAAATGGCTTTCGGTATCGAAGGCAGCAGCCTCGACCCCACGGGTTTGCTAGCAGTCGGCAGTCGCCGGGAAAATGAGATTGTTGCGGCGGGATACATCGCCGAAACCGGCAGGGGATGGCTGGAATCTTTAACTATTGCGCGCCGCGCTTTTGACGAAGCTGACGAAATGTTTAAAAATAGTGCTGTTTCTCCTTTATTTGTCGGTAGTTTGGAAGTACTGAAATATCTTTCAGAAGCGGGTTTGAAGCTGGGAATTCTTTCGGCTGCTACGACACAGGCCGTGCAGAAATTTGTGAAACACCACGCCTTAGGCGACTGGATTCAGTTGGAAATGGGAGTGGATTCAACGGTTCATAAACCAGACCCGAAATTGTTTTTGCAAGCTTGTGAGAAACTCGGAGTAAATCCCGCAGCAACGTTGATGGTGGGAGATTCAGCGGGCGATATTCAGATGGGGAAAAGTGCTAAGGCGGCTGGCTGTATCGGGATTTGTTGGGGGAATGCCCAGGTTAGTCATTTGGAAAAAGCTGATGTGGCGATCGCATCTTTGGATGAAATTACAATTTTAGCAGATTGAGCAAACATCACTTTAATTCCGGTTGTACCGTCCGTGATTGTTGACTGTTGACGGTTGACGGTTGACTGTTGACTGTTGACGGTTGACGGGCGGGTGGAAAAACTGAATGGTTGAGTGTTAACTGTTGACTCGATTTGATTATTCCGATGCAATTGGAAACGATATGAGAGGTTGCAGCATTGTCAATAATCCTTTTATGAACAGGCTTTCGGGCCTGTTCCACAAGAGATGAATTTTATTGTGGAACAGGCATCTTATCTGTTAAGCGAGAATCGTGCAATATCTCAGTCCCTACAGACAACGCAAACCCAGAATTACGACATCTCTTTCAACGCCGTCAAGTTCGGCAATTTGCGGCAGATATCCCCACCGCTGAAAGCCAAATTTCTCAAACAATCTTAAACTCGGCTGATTGTGAGCAAAAATAATCGCCATGAGAGTTTTAAGATTCAATTCTCGACTCCGCCCAATTGCCGATTGCAATAAATTTTGTCCGATTCCGCAGCGTTGGCGATCGGGTGCGACGTAGATGCTAACTTCTGCTGTATGCTGATAAGCGGCACGTCCGTAGAAAAGCTGAAAACTCAGCCAGCCAACAATATTTTGTTCTGATTCGATTACCCAAATCGGCAAGCAATTGGGGGAGTGTTCTCTGTACCACAGAAGGCGGCTTTCGACTGAGACTGGTTTTAAATCGGCTGTGGCTATTCTGCCTGGTATTGCTGCGTTGTATATTTCGACAATTGCTGGCAAATCGCTTTCTACTGCGTCGCGAATTTTCATGGTTTGGTTGACGGTTGACTGTTGACTGTTGACGGTTGACTGTTGACGGTTGACTGTTGACGGTTGACTAATAACTAATGACTAATAACTAATGACTAATAACTAATGACTATTGTAAAGTTCCATAATATCGCTGAGGGTCATCCGCGAATTTGCTCCCAAAGTCAGCGGCGATGTGTGTCCTCGCTGCAAGTGTTCTGCCGCCGCACAGCCGATCATTGCTGCGTTGTCTGTACAATATTTTAAGGGCGGAAACAATACTCGCAAGTTGTGTTTTGCTGCTGCTGCTTGTAAGTGTTTTCGCAGTCCGCTGTTTGCTGCAACTCCGCCGCCGACTACAATAGTGGTCAGCCCGAAATTTAGGGCGCAGTCGATCGCTCTTTTTGTTAAACTCTTAGCTACAGTTTCTTGAAAGCTAGCCGCAATATCATTAACGGTAGACCCAGGCAAGAAGCCTTCGGCACCCACATTGTTATTTTGTTTTTTGAGTTTCTGCACTAATTGCAAAACTGCCGTTTTCAACCCGCTAAAACTGCTGTCGTAGGGATGGTAACCGCCACCGGGCAGCGAAATTCTACCTTCTGGGAGGGGGTATGCTTGGGGATTGCCAAGGGCTGCCAATTTGTCAATCAGCGGCCCGCCGGGATATCCTAGCTGCAACAGTCTCGCGACTTTATCAAAAGCTTCGCCGGCGGCGTCGTCTCGTGTTTGTCCTACCGTTTCGTAAACGCCGCAATCTTTGACGTAAATTAAGCTGGTGTGTCCCCCGGAAACTAACAAACACAAAAACGGTGGCTGCAAGTCGGGTTCGGTAAGGTAAGAAGCGTAGATGTGCCCTTCAAGGTGGTGGACGCCTAAAAAAGGTTTTTGATGGACTATTGCCAAGCTTTTCGCCGCTGTCAGCCCGACTAATAATGCACCTACTAAACCCGGTGCACAAGTCGCTGCAATGCCGTCAATTTCTGACCAACTCAGGTTTGCTTCCGAGAGACACTGGGCAATTACCTGATTTAGCATTTCTAGGTGACTCCGCGAAGCCACTTCTGGCACCACTCCGCCGTACTGCTCGTGGATTTTAATTTGCGATGCTACAACATTGCTGCAAACTTGACGATTCTTAACAATTGCTGCTGCTGTTTCGTCACAACTTGTTTCGATTGCGAAAATGGTTGCCATTAACTGGTAATTTTATTTGATAGGTTAGCTATTGCTAGCTTAACTAATTCGGCGCAAGTCCCCCGCTATACCTGTACTCAGGTTATTGTTAAGGGATATTTGCCCGCCGATCGACAGGTAAGGCCATCCTCGGATGCAATGAAGGAATATCCTCGCGGTATTGCTAGCTCAGCATTGACCTATGAAAACGCGAATCCCTCATTCTATTGGGCTTTGCCGCATCAATGATGGATACTTTAGACTGTCAACAAACACGGTAATCTGGATTCGCGATCGGCAAGTTGAAATGCTTGTACAAAAACTTATTGTTTTGTAACAAAAGGAAACAATTCCATGCGACGATTGTTTGCTGCAATTTTAGTGTTGAGTGTCTGGATCAGTTTTGCTCCAGTTGCTTCGGCTTACAATTTAGTGCCGTGCAAGGACTCTCCCGAATTCAAGGAACTGGCTAAAAATGCACGTTCAACCAATGGCGACCCGGCATCGGCGAAAGCGCGGTTCGATCGCTATTCTCAAGCTATGTGCGGCCCGGAAGGATACCCGCACTTAATCGTAGACGGCAACTTGAGCAAAGCAGGGGACTTTTTGATTCCTAGCATACTGTTCTTGTATATGGCAGGTTGGATTGGTTGGGTGGGCCGTTCTTATCTGCAAGTTACCAAAAAATCAGCAACCCCAGAGGAAAAAGAGATTATTATCGACGTTCCTTTGGCACTCAAATGTATGCTGAGCGGCGTTTTATGGCCTCTGGCAGCTCTCGGATCGATCACCAGCGGTGAAATGTTTGCCAAGGACGACGAAATTACTGTTTCCCCCCGCTAAAATTGGGAAATGGACAAGCTCTAATAGCTAACAGTTAAGTAATTAACTAGAAATTAGCAATTAGCGCTCTTATCGATCGGCAATTACCAACTGTCTCGAATTTTCAGGAGCAGAATTCATGCAATACTTTCTCAAGTTTCTTTCGACCGCCCCAGTATTGGCTATCCTTTGGCTATCTATTCAAGGCGCGGCTTTAATAGAATTTAACCGCTTTTTCCCAGACCTGCTTTTCCATCCGATGCCTTAAGATTTGAGGGAAATTAGGTTGCAAAACCTATGACGGTTGACGGTTAACGGTTGACGGTTGACGGTTGACGGTGGAGGAAAAAATTGAGAGTTTTGAGTTTTGAGTGATGAGTTACAGGTTAATTGAAAGCTCAAACATCAAAGCTCTCAAACCAGATTAATTGGTGCAAGACCACCGCATAAATGAGAAAAAAACAAAGAATCTCAAATATTTAGTGTTCAAATTAGTTGCCAATGACTGATGACTGATGACTGATGACTGATGACTGATGACTAATGACTAATGACTAATATTGTGAATCGATGAAGTCTTATCTCGCCGCAGCAATTCAAATGACTAGCTTGCCTGACCTGAAAAAAAATTTGGTTCAGGCAGAGGAATTAATCGACCTGGCAGTGCGTCAAGGTGCGGAGTTAATTTGCTTACCAGAAAATTTCTCGTTTATGGGGTTCGAGGAGGAAAAGATGGCTTCAGCAGAGGCGATCGGAGTCCAAAGCGAAAAATTCCTCAAAACGATGGCCCAACGGTTCCAGGTAACGATTCTGGGCGGCGGATTTCCAGTGCCGACTTCAGGGGGGAAGGTATACAATACTTGCTTGCTGGTAGACCCAAACGGCACTGAAGTGGCAAGGTACCAAAAAGTACATTTGTTCGATGTGAATGTGCCAGACGGCATTACTTACAGGGAATCGAACACGGTGAAAGCTGGTGAAGATTTGCCACCGGTTTATGTGTCGCCGGAGTTGGGGACGCTGGGACTTTCGGTGTGCTATGACGTGCGGTTCCCGGAAGTGTACAGGCATTTGTCGTACAAGGGGGCTGATATTTTGTTCGTGCCGGCGGCGTTTACGGCTTACACTGGCAAGGATCACTGGAAGGTTTTACTGCAAGCTAGGGCGATCGAGAATACTTGTTATGCGATCGCCCCGGCACAGACTGGACACCACTACGACCGCCGTCAAACACACGGTCACGCGATGATTGTAGACCCTTGGGGTGCGGTTTTGGCAGATGCTGGAGAGGAACCGGGTGTGGCGATCGCAGAAATTAATCCCTATCGACTAGAACAAGTCCGCCGCCAAATGCCATCGCTGCAACACCGGGTTTTTCTGTGAAGGAATTTTGAGACCAATTGGTCTCAAAGTCTCAGTCCCATTGGGCTGCTCAACCTGTGAAGTTTTTATTCGCTCAAGTAATTGTGTAGGTTCCCAGACAAAAAAACTTAGATCCTGTGCGTGCGATCGACCACAAGAACCGGCTGGGGGCCGATGTATGCCATCTATGACTGATATTGTCGATCGGGCGTGACTATGGGTCCCGACAGCTTAATACAGCCTTTCGAGCGTAACATGAGGTACTATCTGGCATAGGTCTCCGTGGGCATAGGGCATAGGCATCCGTGGGCATAGGCATCCGCGGGCATACCTCACAACGCGATCGAACCGCTATATATTGTTTTTTCCTGGAGAGGAACGGCCAATAACTCGCGATAAAATGTCTAAGGCAGGTTCAATGGGCGTGCACTTCTGCTCTGGGGCGAATCTGCGAAAGTAGAATTGCACGAAATGCGTCTTTTTGGAGAAATGAAACACACTCTTTCGGTTTTAGTTGAAGATGAAGCGGGTGTCCTCACTCGAATTGCTGGTTTATTTGCCCGTCGGGGTTTTAATATTGAAAGTCTGGCTGTTGGTCCTGCAGAGCAAGTGGGAATATCTCGGATTACAATGGTTGTACCCGGAGATGACCAGATTATCGAGCAGTTGACTAAGCAACTGTACAAGTTGATAAACGTGCTAAAAGTTCAGGATATAACGGAAACTCCATGTGTGGAACGGGAGTTGATGTTGCTGAAAGTTAATGCTGCTAGCGGGACGCGATCGGAAATAATTGAGTTATCTCAAATTTTTAGAGCCCGAGTGGTGGATATTGGTGATGATACCCTGACATTGGAAGTAGTGGGAGACCCGGGTAAAATGGTGGCGATCGTCCAGGTTCTGAATAAATTTGGGATTAAGGAAATTGCTCGTACTGGGAAAATTGCCCTGACGCGCGAGTCGGGGGTAAATACTGAGTTTCTCAAGTCTTTGGAAGCAAAAGTTTAAGTTAGTTGACTGTTGACTGTTGACTGTTGACTGTTGACTGTTGACTGTTGACTGTTGACTGTTGACTGTTGACTGTTG
>NZ_JAUBVJ010000145.1:0-1999 GCF_036702785.1 Microcoleus sp. AR_TQ3_B6
CGTCCCGCCCGTCCAAAAAGGACGGGCGGGACGCCCATCCCACAATAACAATTAAAATTGTAAGTTATTTAATTCGCGATCCTTACTGTGGTTAGATCGCCGGATATGATATTATGTATGGCAAAAACCGGGTTGATGAAGCCAACCCTCCTCAACAAAAAAGCGATCTATGGAATTTAAAGATTTTCTGGGTTTGCTGCATCCTATTTTAGCTGTAGCGATTGTTTTTCCTATGCTTGGTGTTGTTGTCAATATGGGGTGGCAAACTATGCAGCGTCGCAAGCAAATTGTTTGCGACACCAAGAGCAAAATTCCACCTGTAGTCGGTCCAGAACACGTCAAAGCAGGTCGAATTCTGTCAGGTTCTGTGGTAGGAGTGACCTTGTTGGGTCTAGCCTACCCGATTTTTGAGCATATTTGGAGCGAACAGGTTTGGAGCAAAAACTCCTTTCAGGTCATTTTCATTGTGCTGATGTTTGTGGCAACTGTCGCCTCTTTGGTCATGCTATATCGAGCGACACCCGCTTTATGGCGCGGCATATTTGCGACGCTAACAGGTACTGGCTTGGTGATTCTTGGCACTCAAGATGGCGTTTATCGGCGAACCAATGAATGGTATTGGTCTCACTACTACATTGGCATCACCGCTGCGCTAATTATGGTTTTCTCCCTTGCCATCATTGAAGACATTTACAAAGACCGCTCAAATCGCTGGCGCACTACCCATGTGATATTGAATTCGATCGCTGTGCTGCTCTTTCTGGGACAGGGGATGACCGGAACCAGGGATTTATTAGAAATTCCTCTGAACTGGCAGAAACCCTATATTTATACCTGTGATTTCACCAATAAGACCTGCCCAAAACCGTGAGCGATCGCATTACTTCCAGATTCAAGTCAAAAATTAGTAGAAATTAGAAGGGCGGGGGGGACACCCCACAAGAAATTTGATGTATTGTGGAACAGGCATCTTGCCTGTTCTTGAGATGTGAGGTATTGTGGAACAGGCATCTTGCCTGTTTTTGAGATGAGAATGGTGCAATATCTCAGTCACTAGCAATCAGTCATAAATCTTAATCATTGCGAGCCAAACCCTGAAGGCTAACTTGCAAAATCGACAAACCCAAAATTAGCAAAAACAAAACCAGCCCGATCGTACAAGCATAGCCAATTTCCAAATCCTTAAAAGCCCGTTCGTAAAGATAATAAACAACAGTCTTAGAACTATTGCGAGGGCCGCCCTGAGTCATAATATAAACTTCTTCAAAAACCTTAGTAGCAGAAATCGCCGAAATTACCGCTACCAAAACTAGATACGGCTTCATCAGCGGCACAGTAATATCCCAGTGCTTTCCCAAACCCTCAGAACCATCAATAGCAGCCGCCTCATAAAGTTCTGCCGGAATAGCTTGCAGGCCTGCCAAATAAATCACCATGTAATAGCCCAATCCTTTCCAGATAGTAACTGCCATGACGCTAAAGATTGCTAACTTTGGATTAGCCAGCCAAGAAACAGGAGGTAAACCAAACAATTCCCCCAACTGATTTAGCAGTCCAGTCTCAGCAAACAGCCACTTCCAAGCAATCCCGGCGACAACCATTGAAATCACCGCCGGCGTGTAGTATGCGGCTCGAAACCAGTTCATCCCCTTAAGTTTTTGGTTGCACAAAATCGCCATTCCCAACGGCACAACAACCAATACAGGCACAACGCAGGTGAGATACAGCAGCGTATTCGTCAAAGTTTGCCAAAATACTCGATCGCCCCACAACCTGTAAAAATTCTTTAAACCCACCCACTGCGGCATTTGAGTTAAATCATATTCGTAGTTGGTAAAACTCAAATAAAAAGCTTGCACCGCCGGCCACAAAACAGTCAAACTCAAAATAAATAAAGCAGGTAGCAAAAACAAATAAGGAGTCAGGTTTCGTCGCAAAAAACTCACAGACATAGTAATTGGTAATTGGTAAGTTTACTCGTTAACAGGCTCTGCCTGGT
>NZ_JAUBVJ010000145.1:2099-11337 GCF_036702785.1 Microcoleus sp. AR_TQ3_B6
AACGCATATCCGGAGGCTCTGCCTCCAATTTTCCTACTAACAAGCCAGGCAGAGCCTCTGGACATTGATTCCCAGGCATAGCCTGGAAGTTATAAAACTCGCATTTTACTCGTTAACAGGCTCTGCCTGGTAACGCATATCCGGAGGCTCTGCCTCCAATTTTCCTACTAACAAGCCAGGCAGAGCCTCTGGACATTGATTCCCAGGCCTAGCCTGGAAATTATTGGTAATTTACTCGTTTACTCGTTACCAGGCTCTGCCTGGTAACGAGTATAATCATTTAGGATTGCTATATGTTATTTAACTCCAGAGAACAAACCCTGCCAGTCTCGGGGAGAAGTGCCATTTTCCCCCTCTTTCACCTCAAAAGTAACGTTGCAAGCTTGAGGCTGTTCCAAGGCTTGCACGCACAATTCTGCAATATCTTCCCGACTAACTTTGCCCCTAATATTGTCTCCTTGCTCAAATATTAAAGCTTTGCCGCCCGGTTCTTCAGTCAAAGCGCAAGGTCTGACAACAGTATAAGGTATGCCGCTCGATCGCACACAATCTTCGCCTTTCAACTTCCAAGTCAAAATCCCCCCCAACATATCATTCATTCTGACTGCCGGCGGTTCTTCTTCCAAGTTAATTCCCGGGCGGCCCGGGCGGGTAACTCCTGCCGAACTCACCATCACAAACCGCGGCAAAGTCTGTCCCCCATAAGCTTTAACAGATTCTAACTCGAGTTGAAAAATACCCGGTGTAAATTTCGGGTTGAGCGCGCCGTCATATTCAAACTTGCTCAACATTAACTGAAAAGAAAAAATACTGCTGCCATCAAATTTAGAGCCATCCTTAACAGTTTTCGCGCGGAATACTGGAATTAACTCATCAAAAGGAACAGTGACAGTAATCCAGATATTGTAAACAGTATCAAACGAATAGCAATAGCCAATTCCATCCCATTTAGCTTCGTTGCGAACAATCAATTTGTAGCGCTTGCCGTCTCCTTTGACGCGCAGTTGGAGGCCGCTAAATCCTGCCAACTCGAGCGGAGGATCGAAGTTGCGGGTACGCACCGAAGCAAAGCCGCCCGAGTTGGCAGTAGAAACATTGCCTGTGAATATAGCTGTATTGTCTGTCAGCCCGATCGAACTTTCGCTGGTGCCGCCCATTACGATGTCGTCGAGGGCACCCCAAATTTCTTTTAAATCTTGGCTGGGTTTTGTGAAGTCAAAAATTGTTTTTTCGCCTGGTTGAATTAGCTGGCGGCGAACAGCTTGCACTAAATTATTGAGACCTTTGTATTCCACGATTTCGGGAACATCGACCACTTCCGGCATATAAAATTTCATGCCTTGATAGTATTTTTCCCTGGTTGGGGTGTCTCCTTCTACTGGTTGAACTTTGGTGCCGGTGCAGCAGATAACTGCTTGTATGCCCTCGGTTACTAACCGTGTTAGGGTTTCTGGGAGAGTGATATCTCCTTCGACTAATTCGACATTTTTGCCGAGAATTTCTGTTGCTCTTTTGGTATCTCTGACGAGGCAGCGTACTCTATATCCCCGCTGTTGCAGCCGCTTCACAACTCGCTTCCCCACGCCGCCGGTGGCACCGGCTACCAGTATCAGTTTGGGTTGGTCTTTTTTAGTGTTGCTGCTGCTTCCAAAGAGTTGTTGCAGCCAGCTAATGCTGCCAATGAAGGGAATGACGCCGAAATAAGCCAAGGTTTTGAGAAACCTGCCGGCATCCCATTGGGCGGTATTTTTTTCAGTCACAGTCGCTTCCTCTGAATTGGCTCAAATCTACTTAGCTACTTTTGTATTTTAATTGAATTTTCTATTTTTGAATTTGGGCGACTCCCTACCCTCCCCGAAGGCCCGCGCGAACGGGATAGCAACGCTGGCGCGGACTTCTTTTTCACTTGACAATGGGTTTGGGATGAGTTTGGTTCAAGGGAATCTCAATAATCAACTCGGTTCCCTCTCCGGGGGCTGAATTGCAAGTCAATTTGCCGCGGTGTTGTTCCACCACAATTTCGTGGCTAATCGTCAAACCTATCCCCGCACCTTTGCCCAACGGTTTTGTGGTAAAAAACGGCTCAAATATTTTCTGGCGAACTGTTTGGGTCATGCCCCAACCGTTGTCCTCAATCCGAACTGCTACGGCTTTTTCTCCCGGACAAATTTCAGTCACGATCCGAATTTGTCCGCACTTGACTGGCTCTTCTTTGTCCCCGGACTGCGACGATAAATTATTGTTGGCAAACGCATCTTCTAGAGCATCTATTGCATTTGTCAGTACATTCATAAATACTTGGTTTATTTGAACTGGGTAACACTCAACCAAAGGCAGAGAGCCATATTCTTTGATGAGATGAATTGCGGGGCGATCGGGCTTCGGTTTGAGTCGGTTGCTCAAAATCAGCAAAGCGCTGTCCAATCCGTCGTGAATGTCAACTGGTTTAATGTCTGATTCGTCAATTCTAGAGAAGTTTCGCAGCGACTGAACTATCTCGCGGATGCGGTTAGCTCCTACTTTCATTGAACCCAGCAACTTCGGTAAGTCTTCAACTATAAACTCTAATTCTACTGCTTCTATTTTTGCTTGAATTTCTGGCGAAGCCAACGGATAGTGCTGCTCGTAAAGCTGCAATAAATCGATCATTTTTTGACTGTATTCGTTGGCATAGATAAGATTTCCGTGAATGAAGTTAATCGGGTTAGTGACTTCATAAGCTACCGCCGACACCAACTGTCCCAAACTTGACATTCTTTCGCTTTGCACCAATTGAGTTTGCGCCCGTTTAAGCTCGGTCATTGCTGTTTTTAAATGAGCCGTTTTTTCGCGTTCTCTGGCAACTGATTCTTCTAGTGCTCTATTTAATTTTTCTAGTTTGTCGATTTGGCACAGCACTATATTAATCATTGCTTTTCTCAGTTCCAATGCAGCGTCTATTTCGCATTGTTTCCACGGCAACGATTTGTACCTCACATTTTCTTTCCACAGCTCGAAGGATTTCCGAGGAGACAGTCGATGGTTGCCATCTTCATCTGTTTGAAGTGTTTTGTTGGGGTTGCCCGCCCAATTTACGGTCTTAATTACTTCCGGGCGAAACCACAAAACGTATATTTTCTGAGTCGGCGATATTGCTATGGCCAAACACCCGCTGGCCGTGTCTTTAAATTCCTCAGCTTCTGGATAGCATTTGGTCAGGGAGTCTGTATAAAAAATTTCTTGCTTTAGGTGCTTTTGCACCCACTGAGTTAAGTATTTGAGCGATTCTCCCTGAGGTGTTTGCCCGACTCGATAGCACTGGTCTCCAAATACTATTGCTGCTCCCTGGGCGTTGACTGCTTCCAGCAAATTATGCTGACATTTAACTAACACTTGTGACAAGTTTTCGGAGGTGGATATGTCTTCAAAAATTTTGGTTTGAAGAGATTTTAAGTGTAGTTTGTAGTCGTAGTCTTCGTTTCCTTCTTTTGATTGCAGTTCTAAGGACATTACTTGACCGATAAATTCGCAGGCGGCGCGCAATTCATAGTTGAGGTATTTTGGTGTATAGTTGTGGCAAGCAATCAAGCCCCACAGTTCTTTGTCTTTCATTAACGAGATTGACATGGAAGCTGCAACGCCCATATTTTGCAGGTATTCTATGTGAATGGGAGAAACGCTTCTCAACACGCTGAAACTAAGGTCTACGGGCTGGGTGGTAACAGCATTTTTTCCGGAAACAATGGGGACTGGTTTATAATTAATATCTGGGATTAACCTCAGCCAGTTTAACGAATACAGTTGTCTGGCTTGTTTGGGAATATCTGAGCTGGGGTAGTTTAATCCTAAGAAAGGAGTCAGCTTTTCTGCTTTGTCTTCAGCGATCACAGCGCCGTTGCCTTCGGGGTCAAATTGATAGACCATAACTCTATCAAACCCCGATATTTTCCTAACTTCTTCTACAGTCAGTTGACATAAGTCCTTGAGATTTTTGGCGTTTTGAATTTTGCTGACAGTGGCTCTCACTGAATGATAAAAGCTAAAAACCGAAAGATTTTCTTGGCTGGTGGCTAATTCTAACTCGACCATCAACACTTCTTCTACTCGGTGAAGGATGCAGTCAAATTCTAAAGATTTACCTGGTCTTTCGACATAGAGTTTAATGGGATTGACGGTTTTTAAGTTTTCATTCCGCAAACAAGCCTTGAGTTTTTCTAGTTGAATTGGATCGAATAATAAGCTCAAATCTTGACCGATCGCACTTTCGGGAGCGAATCCTAACAAATGCAGGGTATTTTCGCTGACTTGCAGTATTTCTAGTTGAGGTTCTCGTACAACCAGTAGCACCCCGTGTGGCTGAATGTGTCCCGATATGTGAATGGGTTCTCTATCGCAGTTTGTCAAGTCAACTTCTTCGAGGGCGGGAATTGTGATTTGTCGAGCCATTTTCTTTATTTTCCGATGTACAAATTCGAGAGGGTTCTATTGATTGTAGATGTGAGATCAAATAGGCTTTTCCATAATAATCTCATCTTGTTCGATCGCATAACGGCTCGCTCTCTTGACGGACGCTGACAATCAATCATCCGAGAATCAACGACGCTTCAATGATTGAGTCGAAAATCTGCCTGCTGTTGTGTTGCTGCGAGACCGGCCTCAGCCTTCTTCTATATCTTTTTACCGGTTTGGCTTTTGTATACGCTCGATCCCCGATGTTAATTATGGCAGCAATTGTTGCCATTCTTCAATAAGTTTTAATGATTTTTCACAAAGTTAATATTTGTGGTAAAATTTTGCCAGCAGGAAAAGGGGGAGAGAAATGCGTCTCCAGAGCGGCCTCGGGACGAAAATATTAAGTTAAAGTAATGGTGACCAGCTCTGAAAGTCAAGTCACGTTAAGCTCTTTAAGTATATCCAACAGGCCCGACAATTAGACTAATGCTCGACTTCAATACAGTTACTGAGTTTTCTCATACCTACTGCATAGCTATCTGTGCCTTTTTAGTTCCGGCAAACTTGCTAACTACTTTGCAGACAGCGATTTTGACAGGACTAAACCGACCTCGAATACAAGTTTGGGCGTCTGTGGTTGTGGCGAGCCTTTGGGCGACAGCAATGATATTTCACGTTTTTACATGGTTCGCGATCGGGGTAGTAATGCCTCCGACATACATCTTGCTAGTTATGGCAATCACTTGTCTGACAATTAATGTCTGGGCGATCGCTCATCCTGCAAGCATGATGCAATTAATTCGAGTTGGGGTATCAGTTGTTAGGGGAGCGTTCAGAAGAAAGAAGGATTTAGTTATCTGGGAGAGAAGGATTTAGTTATCTAGGAACTCAAAAAGAAGTTGGACGGGGGTAATGTGAAAGAGATCGGGGAGAATATTGGTTTGACAAGAAAGTTTTCCCTGGTTAAAAATCTGGGCTCAGAGTCCAGATTTTCTCATGCTTATTCCGGTTCGCGATCGCGACAATCTTCCGTTTCCGGGCCGCGGGGATGGATCGTGCAGTTGAGCAGGTAGCCGCCGTCCCTTCTGCCGTAATAGTAGCGGCATCCGGTGCAAATTGCGGGAGGCTCGATCGCACTTTGGTAAACCGGATAATCTCCAGTCGCCAGCAGCGAAAAGTCGCGCTGCGTCTGAACAGTCCCGATAATAGCGCCTGAGAGTTCGACAGCTTGGCGGATGTTTTCGATCCTGGTGTAAGGCGGCAGGTAAAGGTCAATACAAAGGCGTATGCCCAAGCCTTCGTGCTCGTGGCGGGTAATAGTGCCTCCCAGCAAACCGACGCGCGAGACAATAGCCGAGGAAAATTCGCCCAGTGAAGTGCAGTAACCGGAGAAAACGTGAATATGTTCGTCCGTAGTAGCTCTGACAGTCAGGCGAGTGGGAATCAGCACTCTCAGGTAAGCGTCGAGTTCGTCAAAAACCGCTTCCGCGAGGGAGAGCATTTGGTTGGCGTCTTCGTGGTTGAGCCCAAAACCCTTAGAAACCTTGTATACGAGGGCTGCTAAAATCTCAAAAACTTCGATTAACAGCGATTGCAGCCTGCTATCAACGGCTATGGGACATTCTCGGAGCAGTTTTAAATAATGCTCCAAGCGATGGGCAATTCGCTGAATGCTGCTAAATCCCAGCATAGCGGCTCCCCCTTTAATCGAGTGCGAGGCTCGGATCAGGTGGTGTATGCTTTGGGGAGCTGGCACGGTGTTTTGCAGGTTCTGCAAGCCTTGTTCGATGATTTGGAGGTGTTCTGTGGCTTCTTCGAGAAAGTACCCGATGATGCGCTGTAGTTGTTCTGGCAGCATAATTTTATTCTCCGAAAGGCACCCGAGTATCATTAGTCATTAGTCATTAGCCAGACATTTGATAGTTTGGAAGCGATATTTAACTGACGAGTTATTTTTGTTTTTAAACCCTAATCTGTTTCATTCTGACTCACGGCAACTTTCGTGGCAATGTTGAAAAATGTTAACTGTTAACTGTTGACTGTGATTTTTTTTGCTCCGACGGTAGCGGTTGCTACCCCCAACATCAGCACCGCGGCACCTGCGAGTACCGCCAGCGCCGGCACTTCCCCAAACAGCAAATAACCCAAAAAACTCGCCGCCACGGGTTCAAACAAGATGGCAAGAGTTACCAGAGTTGGGGAAATCTGCACTACAGCCCAGTTCAAAATGGTGTGGCCGACTAATTGAGGCAAAGCGGCCGTTAACAAAATATAAAGATATACAATGTGCGAATAATCGGTATAACTGGTGCCGAAGACGAAAGGGAGAGGCAGCAGGACGATCGCAGCAACAGTATAGGCGATCGCGATATAGCCACCAATTCCCAGTCCCCGCCGCTGAGCTTCCCGGCCCAGCAGCAAATACAAGCTGACGGCCCAGGAACCAGCCAGAGCCAGGAAATCGCCCAGCAGTTGGCTGCTGCCGGCATTGGCTGCGCCCGCGCTACCTCGGGCGATCGCCATTCCCCCAGCCAGGGCTATAGTAATGCCAACGATCGACATTTTGCTGAGTTTTTCCCCGAACCAGAAGCGCGACAACAGCGCTACCCAGACAGGATTAGTCGTGACGAGGGCAGTCGAGGCGGCGATCGAAGTATAAGAAAGTGAGGTAATCCAGAGGGCAAAGTGCAGGGCGAGACACAAACCCGCAGCAGCAGCATAGCGCCGAGCTCCAGATTTCAGGGCGTTCCACTGAATTTTCGGCCAAGCCGGCAGCAGAATTAAAGCAGATAAAGTCAGGCGAGAGGCCGCAAGCACTAGACTGAAACCGAAGCCGCCCGCCCCTGCTTCCCTGTTAGCCAGCCGGATTAAGATTGAGGAAGTTGAGACTGCTAAAACGCCAATAATTAATACTAGGGCGATCGACCAATTCGGCCGTTGTTTCGGAAGATTCATTTTTTAGGCATAGGGCATTGGGCATTGGGCATTGGGAAAATTTACAAAGCTATTTTCGCACAAATTATGAATAATTTCTATTCTTTTCTTCTCCTCTCCTCTTCTCTCTTCCTTCGTGTTCTAGCGCTAAGGCGCCTCTTCGCTAACGCTCCGAAAGCGGTTCTTAAAAAAAAGCCCGATCGCGAAACACAAAAAAATCCTATAATCAATACTTCTAAATGTAGAGCGCGCCTAAAATAACCTGACCTTTGTTATAGTTTCAATACCGCAGGAAACAATTTCCCCACTTACAATTTATAACTATCGATGGCTCCTACAGTTTTGATTACAGGCGCTTCACAAGGAAGCGGCAAAGCAACAGCACTTTTATTTGCAAGTAAAGGTTACGATGTGGTGATGGTGGCTCGCCAGCCAGAAAGATTGGCAGCAGCAGCGGCTCAAGTGCAGCGAGAAGGCACTTCGGCTGTAGCTATCCCGGGGGATGTTGGCGACAGTCAACAAGTGCGCGCGATCGTCCAAAAAGCCCTAGATGCCTGCGGCAACATCGATGTTTTGGTTAACAATGCCGGCATTTGTCTCACGGGGGCGATCGAGCAGACTACCTCCGAAGACTGGCAGCAATTAATGAATACCAATTTTTGGGGCTGCGTTAACACAATTCAAGAAATTCTGCCACATTTTATGCCACGAAAAACTGGGACAATAGTCAATGTTGGTTCCATTGGTGGCAAAATGCCCTTGCCTCACATGACTGCTTATTGCGCCAGCAAATATGCAGTAACCGGTTTAACAGAAACTTTGCGATTGGAATTAGCGCCTCAAGGTATTCACGTTTGCGCCGTGCATCCGGGCTTGATTAACAGTGATTTTTTAGAAAGAGCTCAATTTCGCGATCGAGACGAGCCCGCAGTCGAATCGCGCCGCCAGAAAATGACCGAAATGCTGAAATCTGACTGGACAAATCAGCCGGAAGATATTGCTAAAGCTATCTGGGATGCTGTGAAAAATCAGCGTGCAGAAGTTACAGTCGGCCCGGTTTTTTTGGCGTCGGAAGCTTATCGGTTGTTCCCCGGTTTGATGCAGTGGGCAATGGAAAAAGCCCAGTTATAATCCTAATCGGCATCGGCGGTTTGGGACACATGGCGGTGCAATTTGCGAAAAAATTAGGCAACCGCGTTACCGTTTTTACTACTTCCCAAGATCGGGCAGAATTTGCACATAAAATGGGGGCGGACGAAGCTATTGTAGTAGGAAAAGGCGAAATTCCTCAAGCCCCCAGCAGCAAGTTAGATATTTTTTTGAGCACTGTTCCTGCTGCTTTAGATTGGGTTCCGTACATTGATTTTCTCGATTCTGACCAAGAATTTCAAAGGTGGTACCCGCCACGTGATTTATCCGTGAAATCAATCCCAAATCTCAAATCGAAAATCCTCAAGCCCCCGCATTTATCCGTGGGCTCAATCTAAAATCTAAAATCTAAAATCTAAAATCGATTGACGCTGCGCTTGCTTTTGTGGGACTTCCCGACGCACCTTTGAGCATTCCGTTATTTTCGCGGATGGCAAAGCGACGGCGAATTATGGCTTCGCCGGCGATCGCGCTATGATTAATGAAATGCTGGCAATTGCAGAGAAGTTTGGGATTGAGCCGATTATCGAAGTTTTTGCGATCGCACAAGCGAATGAAGCCATGCAGAAAGTCCGCGACAATCAAGTGCGCTATCGCGCAGTTTTGACAGTCAGTTAGGAATGAGAATTAAATAACTTCCACTCTTGAAAGTGGGATGGGCGTCCCGCCCGTCCAAAAAGGACGGGCGGGACGCCCATCCCACAATAATAATTAAAATTCTAAG